>NZ_JAAGPM010000114.1:0-26025 GCF_017104865.1 Burkholderia sp. Ac-20349 | reverse complement strand
CACGGCGTCGACCTCGCGATCGCGTCGGGCGGCTTCTCGGCGAACGGGCTCAGCCGGCGCGCGGTCGCGACGGGCGGCTATGCGTGCCTGATCGACCCGGCCGCCCGCGAGCGGCCGCCGCGCACGCTGACGCTCGCCGATTTCCTGCGGCGCGATCACCTGCTCGTGTCGTCGGGCGGCGTGATCGGGATCGTCGACGAGGCGCTGGCCACGCTCGGCCACAAGCGGCGCGTCGCGGCGTCGACCACGCATTTCGCCGCGTTGCCGTACCTGCTCGCCGGCTCCGACGCAGTGGCGACGATCCCCGCGCACGCGGCGCGCGCGATCGCGCAATCGACACCGCTGCGCGCGCTCGCATGCCCGGTCGACTTGCCGCACTACCCGGTGGAAATCGGCTGGCGCACGAGCACGCAGCGCGACCCGGCGATCGTGCGCGTACGCGATACGATCGCCGCGTGCGTCGCGAACCTCGTCGCGCCATGAACAAGGCCCGGCCGGCTTGCGCCGGTCGGGCCTGTCCAATGTCCGGTCACGCGGCCCGTGAATCGAAGCAGGCAGCCGCGTTGCCGGCGCGTGCGCTAGTCGACCGACTTCACCATGTCCTCGATGACCTTCTTCGCATCGCCGAACACCATCATCGTCTTGTCCATGTAGAACAGGTCGTTGTCGAGGCCCGCGTAGCCGGCCGCCATCGAGCGCTTGTTGACGATCACCGTGCGCGCCTTGTACGCCTCGATGATCGGCATCCCCGCGATCGGCGATTGCGGATCGTTCTTCGCGGCCGGGTTCACCACGTCGTTCGCGCCGAGCACGAGCACGACGTCGACCTGGCCGAATTCGCCGTTGATGTCCTCCATCTCGTGCACGATCTCGTACGGCACCTCCGCTTCCGCGAGCAGCACGTTCATGTGCCCCGGCATCCGCCCCGCGACCGGATGGATCGCGTACTTCACGTCGATGCCCTTCTCGACCAGCTTGTCGGTCAGCTCCTTCAGCGCGTGCTGCGCACGGGCCACGGCCAGCCCGTAGCCCGGCACGATCACGACCGTTTCCGCGTTGCCGAGCATGAACGATGCGTCTTCGGCCGAGCCCGACTTCACCGGCCGCTGTTCCTTCGCACCCGCCGCGCCACCGGCCGCCGCCTCGCCGCCGAAACCGCCGAGGATCACGTTGAAGAACGAGCGGTTCATCGCGTGGCACATGATGTACGACAGGATCGCACCCGACGAGCCCACGAGGGACCCGGCGATGATCAGCATCGCGTTGTTCAGCGAGAAGCCGATGCCGGCCGCCGCCCATCCGGAGTATGAGTTCAGCATCGACACGACCACCGGCATGTCCGCGCCGCCGATCGGGATGATGATCAGCACACCAAGCGCGAACGCGATCGCAGTCATGATGATGAACGGCAGCCACGACTGCGTGATGAAGAACAGGATCCCGAAGCCGAGCATCGCCAGAGCGAGCATCAGGTTGAGCAGGTGCTGGCCCGCATACACGACCGGCGCGCCCTGGAACAGCCGGAATGTGTACTTGCCCGACAGCTTGCCGAACGCGATCACCGAGCCGGAGAACGTGATCGCGCCGACGAACGTGCCGATGAACAGCTCGACGCGATTGCCGTACGGGATGAAGTTCGACGACACCGCATCCTGCGGCACGAGCCCGAACGCTTCCGGCTCCGACACCACCGCGTACGCAATGCACACGGCCGCGAGCCCGATCAGCGAGTGCATCGCCGCGACGAGTTCCGGCATCTTCGTCATCTCGACGCGCGCGGCGACGAACGCCCCCACGCCGCCGCCGACGATCAGCGCGCCGAGCACCAGCGCGATGCCGAGCGGCAGGTTTGCGCCGAGCCACGCGGCCTGCTTGACGATCAGCGCGATCGTCGTGAGGATCGCGATGGCCATCCCGGCCATCCCGAACAGGTTGCCGCGCCGCGCGCTCTTCGGGTTCGACAGGCCTTTCAGCGCCTGGATGAAGCACACCGACGCGACGAGGTACAGCAGCGTGACGACGTTCATGCTCATCGCGCGCCCTCCTTGCCGCCTTCGGCCTGCTTCGGCGCCTTCTTGCGGAACATCTCGAGCATGCGCCGCGTCACGAGGAAGCCGCCGAACACGTTGACGGCCGCGAGCGCGACCGCGAGCGTGCCGAACACCTTGCCGGTTGCGCCGACAGTGAGCGCCGCCGCCAGCATCGCGCCGACGATCACGATCGCCGAAATCGCGTTGGTCACGGCCATCAGCGGCGTATGCAGCGCCGGCGTGACGTTCCACACCACGTGGTAGCCGACGTACACCGCCAGCACGAAGATGATCACGTTGATCACCGTGTGATTGATGACTTCCATGGTCGCCTCCTCCCCCGGTTACTTGCGCGCGACTTCGCCGTCGCGGCACAACAGCGTCGCGGCGACGATGTCGTCGGTCAGGTCGATGTTGAGCGTGCCTTCCTTCGTGACAATCAGCTTCATGAAGTCGAGCAGGTTGCGCGCATACAGCGCCGACGCGTCCGCTGCGAGCATCGACGCGAGATTCGTGTAGCCGGCAATCGTCACGCCGTCGTGCACGATCACCTGGTCGGCGACCGTCAGCGGGCAGTTGCCGCTCTTGCGCCCGTCGAATTCCGGGCCACGGCCGGCCGCGAGATCGACGAGCACCGAGCCCGGCTTCATCGACTGCACGGTTTCGACCGAGATCAACGTCGGTGCCGGGCGCCCGGGAATCAGCGCGGTAGTGATCACGATGTCGGCCTGCTTCGCACGCTCGTGCACGAGTGCGGCCTGGCGGCCGAGCCACGACGGCGGCATCGGGCGTGCATAGCCGCCCACGCCCTGCGCCGCGTCACGCTCTTCGTCGGTTTCGTACGGGACGTCGAGGAATTTCGCGCCGAGCGACTCGATCTGCTCCTTCACCGCCGGCCGCACGTCGGACGCCTCGATCACCGCGCCGAGGCGCTTCGCGGTCGCAATCGCCTGCAGGCCCGCGACGCCCGCGCCGAGAATCAGCACGCGCGCGGCCTTCACGGTGCCCGCAGCCGTCATCAGCATCGGAAAGAAGCGCGGATACAGGGCCGCGGCCACCAGCACGGCCTTGTAGCCCGCGATGTTCGCCTGCGACGACAGCACGTCGAGACTCTGCGCACGCGTCGTGCGCGGCGCGGCTTCGAGCGCGAAGCCCGTCACGCCGGCCGCGGCGAGCTTCGCCGCCTGCTCGTCGTTGAACGGCTCGAGCATGCCGACCAGCACGGCGCCGCGCTTGAGCAGCGGCAGTTCGGCGTCGGTCGGCGCCTGGACCTTCAGCACGATGTCGACATCGAAAGCAGCCGACTGGCCGGTCAGTTCGGCACCGGCGGCCGCATAGGCTGCGTCGGGATAACTCGCGGCAATGCCGGCCCCTTTCGCGAGACTGACGCGATGCCCGGCCGCCGCGTATTTCTTCACGGTTTCCGGCGTCGCAGCCACACGCGCCTCGTTCGCCCGCGTTTCGGCAGGCACGCCAATATGCATCGCCGGTCCCTCCAGTCATTGTCAGTATTTCGTTTGTTGCGATCTTTACTGCACAACGAGCCGGGCAGGCTGACGACCGGCTCACGAGCGACGACACTCACTCTTCACTTTAGGCGAAAGCGATGGCCGTACCAGCAGGCGCCACGATCGTGCGAGAGGCGGCGCCAGCCCGGGCCGGCGTCGCCGCGCATCGGCGGGACAGACGAATTGAGAGGGTCGGATTCGTTTAGCGCAGCGACCGGCAGCGTTCGGGCGCAACCGGTAAAATGCCGAACCATGAAACCCGAAATCTGGACCCCGCATGTGACGGTCGCGGCGCTCGTCGAGCACGCCGGCCGTTTTCTCATGATCGAGGAAGAAACCTCGTCGGGCCTGCGCATCAACCAGCCGGCAGGCCATCTCGAAGCCGGCGAAACGCTGGCCGACGCCGTGATCCGAGAAACGCTCGAGGAAACCGCGCACCCGTTCACGCCCGACGCGCTCGTCGGCGTCTATCTCGCGCACTACGACCGTCCCGGCACCGCCGGCGCAACCTATCTGCGCTTCACGTTCTGCGGCGCGGCCGGCGAGCCGATCGCGGGCCACGCGCTCGACGACGGCATCGTCCGCACGCTGTGGATGACCGCCGACGAACTGCGCGCGTGCAGCGAGCGCCATCGCTCGCCCGCGGTGATGCGCTGCGTCGACGATTACCTCGCCGGGCGGCGCATTCCGCTCGATTTCGTGCACACGCATTCGGTCGCGCCGCGCCCCGAAGCATTCGAACGTCAGGCGGTCAACAAATGAGCAAGCGCCGTGTAGTAGTGGGCATGTCGGGCGGCGTCGATTCGTCGGTGACCGCGTGGCTGCTGAAGGAACAGGGTTACGACGTGGTCGGCCTGTTCATGAAGAACTGGGAAGACGACGACGACGGCGAATACTGCTCGACGCGCCAGGACTGGATCGACGTCGTGTCGGTGGCCGACCTGATCGGCATCGACGTGGAAGCGGTCAACTTCGCGGCCGAATACAAGGACCGCGTGTTCGCCGAGTTCCTGCGCGAATACTCGGCCGGCCGCACGCCGAACCCCGACGTGCTGTGCAACGCCGAGATCAAGTTCAAGGCGTTCCTCGATCACGCGATGTCGCTCGACGCGGAAATGATCGCGACCGGCCACTATGCGCGTGTGCGCGAGCGCGACGGGCGGTTCGAACTGCTGAAGGCTTTCGATCATACGAAAGACCAGTCGTACTTCCTGCACCGGCTGAACCAGGCGCAACTGTCGAAGACGATGTTCCCGCTCGGCGAGATCCCGAAGACGAAGGTGCGCGAGATCGCCGCGCAGATCGGGCTGCCGAACGCGAAGAAGAAGGATTCGACCGGCATCTGCTTCATCGGCGAACGGCCGTTCCGCGATTTCCTGAACCGCTATCTGCCGACGAAACCCGGCCCGATGAAGACGCCGGACGGCAAGGTCGTCGGCGAGCACATCGGCCTCGCGTTCTACACGTTCGGCCAGCGCAAGGGCATCGGCCTCGGCGGCAGCAAGACCGGCAACGGCGACCCGTGGTTCGTCGCCGCGAAGGACATCGCGTCGAACACGCTGTACGTCGTGCAGGGGCACGATCATCCGTGGCTGCTGGCGCACCAGCTCGTCGCCGGCAACGTGAGCTGGGTCGCCGGCGAGCCGCCGGCCGACGGCTTCGCGTGCGGCGCGAAGACGCGCTACCGGCAGGCCGACGCGGCGTGCGCATTCGGTGCCGCCACGCCCGGCCCGGCAGGCGAAGCGCGCTTCTCGCTCGCGTTCGACGACGCGCAGTGGGCCGTCACGCCCGGCCAGTCGGCCGTGCTGTACGACGGTGCACTCTGCCTCGGCGGCGGGATCCTCGCATCCGCGCTGTCCGGCAACACGCAGGCAAACGAGGCGCCCGCCCTCGCGCTCGCCCGCTGACGCGCCGCCGCCGGCGCCGCGCAAGCGGCCGCCGGCCGGAAGCGGCCGCGCCGCTCACCGCATGTTCCGCACCGACGCGTCGTAGCGCTCGCGCGCCGCGTCCAGCTCGGGAAAATGGCGCTCGGCCCAGCGGTCGAGCGCCACAAGTGTCTCCACGAGCGACCCCGCCACCGCCGTCAACCGGTATTCGACATGTGCGCGCCGCGCGGCCACCGCGATGCGTTCGATCAGCCCGTTGCGCTCCAGCTCGCGCAGCGTCTGCGTCAACACCTTCTGGGAAATCCCGCCGATACGCCGCAGCAGCTCGCCGTTGCGCAGCGGCCGCTCGGCCAGCGCGGGCAGGATCAGCAGCGACCACTTGCCGGCGATCAGCGCCAGCGCGTCGCGCGCCGAGCAGTCCGCCGCATAGACGTCGCCGGGAAATGCCATGGTTACCTCCGGGTGCGTGATTGCGCGGCCCCGTCGCCGCCGGCCATCATCGTCGCACACTCCCGGAGCCCGCCATGCATGCGCTGATCGTCGTCGCCCATCCCGAACCGCAGTCGTTCAACGCCACCCTCGCCGGCGCGGCGGCCGACGCGTGGCGCGCGGGCGGCCATACCGCGACGATCGCGGACCTGTACGCCGACGCGTTCGACCCGTGCGAAGCACCGCACCATTACGCAGACCGGCTCGACACCGCCCGCTTCGACACGCAGCGCGAGCAGCGCCATCACTGGGAACGCGGCACGCTCGCGCCCGAGATCGCGCATCAGGTCGACCTGCTGAGGCAGGCCGACGCGCTGATCCTGCAGTTCCCGCTGTGGTGGTTCGGCGCGCCCGCGATCCTGAAAGGCTGGATGGATCGCGTGTTCGTCTACGGCGGCCTCTACACCAGCCGGCAGCGCCACGATCGCGGCGTGCTGCATGGGCGGCGCGCACTGCTGAGCGTCACGACCGGCTCGTCGTCGGCCGCCTGCGCGCCCGACGGCCGCGAAGGCGACACCCGTCTGCTGCTGTGGCCGATCATGTACGCGCTGCGCTACGTCGGCTTCGACGTGCTCGAACCGCACCTGATCCACGACGTCCGCGGCGGTCTCGCGAGCGACGCCGCTCAGCGGCAGGACGCGCACCTCGCGCACAGACTCGCCGGCTACCGCGCGCGGCTGCGCGACTGGCATGCGTGGCCGCGGGTGCCGTTCAACCGCGACGAAGACTTCGACGACGACGCCAGGCTGAAGCCCGGCAGCCCGGCGTACAGCCCGTTCATCCGCCCGACCGGCGCGGGCAGCTAGGCCCCGTCTTGGCAACGCGGGCTTCACGACACCCGTAGTAGACTCTCGACCATCGTGGGCGCCGGCGGCGGCGGGTACGGCACGGGCAGCATGCCCGCCGGGCCCGCGCGATGCCTCGGGCGCCGACCTGCCGGCCGTCGCGCGATCCTGGCGACGTGACGGCGATCCAGACAATTACGATGGAGTCCCCATGTTTTCCCGACGCTATATCGCGATGTGGTGCGCGGTCCTGCTGTTCGTGGCCGTCGCGGCGCTCGCCGCCCGGCACACGATCGCGTGGCTGTGGCTCGTGATCCCGGCCGCCCTCGTCGCGCTCGGCCTGTACGACCTGAAGCAGGACCGCCACGCCATCCTGCGCAACTACCCGCTCTGGGGCCACTTCCGCTTCCTGTTCGAATTCATCCGACCTGAAATCCGCCAGTACTTCGTCGAGGACGACACCGACGAGAAGCCGTTCTCGCGTGCGCAGCGCAGCCTCGTCTACCAGCGCGCGAAGAACGTCGCCGACAATCGCCCGTACGGCACCGAACTGAACGTCAAGGCCGTCGCGCACGAATGGATCAGCCATTCGCTCGCGCCGACCAAGCTGCCGAACCATGATTTCCGCGTCCGCGTCGGCGCGAATCGCGCGCAACCGTACGACATTTCGATCTTCAACATCTCGGCGATGAGCTTCGGCTCGCTGTCCGCGAACGCGATCCGCTCGCTGAACCTCGGCGCGAAGAAAGGCGGTTTCGCGCACGACACGGGCGAAGGCTCGCTGTCGAAGTACCACCGCGAAAACGGCGGCGACATCATCTGGGAAATCGCGTCCGGCTACTTCGGCTGCCGCAACGACGACGGCACCTTCAACCCGGACAAGTTCGCGAAGCAGGCCGCCGATCCGCAGGTCAAGATGATCGAGGTGAAGCTGTCGCAGGGCGCGAAACCGGGCCACGGCGGCGTGCTGCCGGCCGCGAAGATCACGCCCGAGATCGCCGAGACGCGCGGCGTGCCGATGGGCAAGGACTGCATCTCGCCCGCGACGCACTCGGAGTTCTCGACGCCGCGCGGGCTGCTCGAATTCGTCGAGCGGCTGCGCACGCTGTCGGGCGGCAAGCCGACCGGCTTCAAGCTGTGCGTCGGCCACCCGTGGGAATTCTTCGGGATCGCGAAGGCGATGCTCGAGACCGGCATCGTGCCGGACTTCATCGTCGTCGACGGCGCGGAAGGCGGCACCGGCGCGGCGCCGCTCGAATTCACCGACCACGTCGGCGTGCCGCTGCAGGAAGGGCTGCTGCTGGTCCACAACACGCTCGTCGGGATCGGCGTGCGCGACCGCGTGAAGCTCGGCGCGAGCGGCAAGATCATCACCGCGTTCGACGTCGCGCGCACGCTCGCGATCGGTGCGGACTGGGTGAACTCGGCGCGCGGCTTCATGTTCGCGGTCGGCTGCATCCAGGCGCAGACCTGCCACACGGGCCGCTGCCCGACCGGCGTCGCGACGCAGGACCCGGTGCGCCAGCGCGCGCTCGTCGTGCCGGACAAGGCGGACCGCGTGTACAACTTCCACCGCAATACGCTGCACGCGCTGCAGGAACTCGTGCAGGCGGCCGGCCTCGCGCATCCGTCGGAGCTGCGCGCGCATCACATCGTGCAGCGCATCGCGCCGCACGAGGTCCGGCTGATGTCGCAACTGCTGAAGTACCTGAAACCCGGCTCGCTGCTCGACGGCAACACCTGCGGCTTTACGCTGTACGACAAGTGGTGGCCGATCTCGCGCAGCGATTCGTTCACGCTCGGCGAAGCCGTGTACGCGTCGATCGAATGACGCGGGCGACCGCCCCCGCCGCGGGCGGCCCGGCAAAAAGAAAAGCGCCCCGCGGGGCGCTTTTCTTTCGTCTGCCGAATCCGTGAATGCGGCTCAGTTCTGCGGCAGCGTATCGGCGAACGACGGCCGTTGCAGCAGCTTCACGAAGTGCTTGTCGAGGTTCGGGTGGCGATCGCGCCAGTTGAGCTCGGGCATCCGGAAGTCGAGATAGCCGAGCGCGCAGCCGAGTGCGATATCGGCGAGCGTGTAATGATTACCGACGCACCACGTCTTGCCGCCGAGCCCCTGCGACATCGCGACGAGACCGTCGTCGATCTTGCGTTGCTGGCGCGCGATCCAGCTCGCGCTGCGCTGCGCCTCGTCGCGCATCGTATGTTCGATACGAATCGCGACCGACGCGTCGATCACGCCGTCGCCCAGCGCTTCCCAGCAGCGCACCTCGACGCGCTCGCGGCCCGACGGCGGAATCAGCTTGCCGACCGGCGACAGCGTATCGACGTATTCGCAGATCACGCGGGAATCGAACACCGCGGCACCATCCTCCATCACGAGGCACGGGACCTTGCCGAGCGGATTCGATGCATGAATATCCGTCTCCGGCGCCCACACGTTCTCGAGCTCCAGCTTGTAGTCGATCTTCTTTTCAGCCAGCACGATCCGCGCCTTGCGGACGTACGGGCTGCTGAGCGAACCGATTAATTTCATCATCTGCCTTTTTTTGGGAACCGCCGGGAGTATACGTTGTCGTCGATCATAACCGGCCAGCGTTGCGCGATAGAAAATCGCCCGGCCGGCCTGTGGATGGTTTGCAACAACCGCCACGCGGGCTTTCCGGCGGGCTTCCCGCCCCTCTTTCACGCGCGGCGTCCCGCGGCGCTACAATCGCACGAATGAACGCGCCCCTCGATACCGCCATCGCCGTCGACGTCTACCGCCAGCGCCGTGAACGCGTGCTTGCCGCACTGCGTGCCGCCGGCGGCGGCGTCGCCATCGTCCCCACCGCGCCCGAAGTGCCGCGCAACCGCGATACGGACTATCCGTACCGGTTCGACAGCTACTTCCATTACCTGACGGGCTTCAGCGAGCCGGATGCCGTGCTCGTGCTGAACGCGGCCGCGCCGCACGGCACGCCGGAGTCGATCCTGTTCTGCCGCGGCAAGAATGCCGATCGCGAGATCTGGGAAGGCTTCCATTACGGGCCCGAAGCCGCGCGCGACGCGTTCGGCTTCGACGCGGCGTTCGCGGTCGACGTGATCGACACAGAGATGCCGCGCCTGCTCGCCGACTCGGGCACCGTGCACTACCGGTTCGGCGCATCCGCCGACTTCGACCGCCAGCTCGCAGGCTGGGTCGACGCGGTGCGCGCGCGGGCGCGCACGGGCGTCGCCGCGCCGGACGCGATGCTCGATCTCACGCCGCTGCTCGACGACATGCGGCTCGTGAAGGACGAGCACGAGCTCGCGATCATGATGCGCGCCGCGCACATCTCCGCGCTCGCACATCGCCGCGCGATGCAGGCGTGCCGGCCCGGCATCCGCGAATACGAACTCGAAGCCGAGCTGCTGTACGTGTTCCGCAAGCACGGTGCGCAGTCGCCCGCGTACGGCTCGATCGTCGCGGCCGGCGCGAACGCGTGCGTGCTGCACTACCCGGCCGGCAACGCAGCCGCGAAGGATGGCGACCTGATCCTGATCGACGCCGCGTGCGAACTCGACGGCTACGCGTCGGACATCACGCGCACGTTCCCGGCCAACGGGCGCTTCTCGCCCGCACAGCGCACGCTGTACGACATCGTGCTCGCCGCGCAGCAGGCGGCGATCGATGCGACGCGTGCCGGCGTGCCGTTCGAGGCGCCGCATGACGCGGCCGTGCGCGTGCTCGCGCAGGGGCTGCTCGACACCGGCATCATCCCGAAAGCGCGCTTCTCGAACGTCGACGACGTGATCGCCGAGCGTGCGTACACGCGCTTCTACATGCACCGCACCGGCCACTGGATCGGCATGGACGTGCACGATTGCGGCGACTACCGCGAGCGGCTCGCCGAGCGCGACGACAACGGCGCGCTGCCGTGGCGCACGCTGAAGGCCGGCATGACGCTGACGGTCGAGCCCGGCCTGTACGTGCGCGCCGCCGACGACGTGCCGCCCGAGTACTGGAACATCGGCATCCGCATCGAGGACGACGCCATCGTGCGCGAGCACGGCTGCGAGCTGATCACGCGCGGCGTGCCCGTCGCGGCGGATGAAATCGAAGCGCTGATGCGCGCGGGCGCATGACCGGCTGCCGCCGACCGTTACTTCCGTTTCACGAATCAAGATGACGACCGCTTCCTCCCCGGCCACGCCGGACTACGACCTCGCCATCGTCGGCGCGGGCCCCGTCGGGCTCGCGCTCGCCGGCTGGCTCGCGCGCCGCAGCGCCACGCAGCACGCATCGATCGCACTGATCGATGCGCGCGAACCGGCCGCGAGCGCGAGCGATCCGCGCGCGATCGCCGTGTCGCACGGCAGCCGCGTGCTGCTCGACACGCTCGCATGGCCCGTCGACGCGACGCCGATCGAACATATCCACGTGTCGCAGCGCGGCCATTTCGGCCGCACGCTGATCGACCGCGACGAGCACGACGTCGCCGCGCTCGGCTATGTCGTGCGCTACGGCTCGCTCATGCAGGCGCTCGCGGGCGCCGTACGCGGCACGCGCGTCGACTGGCTCACGTCGACCACCGCGCGCGCGCCGCAGCAGGACGCCGACGGCGTCACGCTGACGCTCGACGGCCCGCAAGGCGAGCACACGCTGCGCGCGCGCGTCGTCATCAATGCCGAAGGCGGGCTGTTCCACGAACAGCAGGCCGATACGACCAAGCATCGCCGCGACTACGGGCAAACCGCGCTCGTCGGCACGGTCACGGTCTCGGCGCCGCGCCCGAACGTCGCATGGGAACGCTTCACGCACGAAGGCCCGCTCGCGCTGCTGCCACTCGGCGGGCCGCGCCAGGCCGAGTACGCGCTCGTCTGGTGCTGCACGCCCGACGAAGCGGCGCGCCGCGCCGCGCTGCCCGACGACGCGTTCCTGCGCGAACTCGGCGGCGCGTTCGGCGAACGCATGGGCGAGTTCGTCGCGATCGCGGGCCGCGCATCGTTCCCGCTCGGCCTGAACGCTGCACAAACGCTCGTCAGCGGCCGCGTCGCGATCGTCGGCAATGCCGCGCAAACCCTGCACCCCGTCGCGGGCCAGGGGCTCAACCTCGGGCTGCGCGATGCGCATACGCTCGTCGACACGCTGTCGGCGCAAGGCTTCGAAGCGACCGCGCTCGCCACCTTCAATGCGCGCCGCGCACTCGACCGGCGTTTCACGATCGGTGCGACCGACACGCTGGCGCGCCTGTTCACGATCGACGCGGGCCCGCTCCCGCTGCTGCGCGGTGCCGCGCTCACCGCGCTCGAGTTCGTGCCGCCGCTCAAGAAGCTGATCGCGCGCCAGATGATGTTCGGCCAGCGCAACTGACGCGCGGCGTGCACAGTCGCGCCACTCAAACCGGGTCAAATCGGCGGGACATGGGAATACGGTAAAATGCGCGTTTCCGTCTGCCCTTTCCCTGCCCGCGCCCGCCGCGGGCGGTGCCATTGCGATGCCTGTTATCGGCCCTCACGTATTGCGTAACAACCTGTTCGTCGCCCCGATGGCCGGCGTGACGGATCGTCCGTTCCGCCAGCTCTGCAAGCGGCTGGGGGCCGGTTACGCCGTGTCCGAGATGGTCGCGTCCAACGCGCAGCTGTGGAAAAGCGCGAAGACGATGCGGCGCGCGAACCACGAAGGCGAAGTCGAGCCGATTGCGGTCCAGATCGCCGGCGCCGATCCGGCGATGATGGCCGAAGCGGCCCGCTACAACGTCGACAACGGCGCGCAGATCATCGACATCAACATGGGCTGCCCGGCGAAGAAGGTCTGCAACGTCGCGGCCGGCTCCGCGCTGCTGCAGAACGAGCCGCTCGTACAGCGCATCGTCGAGGCGGTCGTCGCGGCGGTCGGCACGGGGCCCGATGCGGTGCCCGTCACGCTGAAGATCCGCACGGGCTGGGATCGCGATCACAAGAACGCGATCACGGTCGCGCGCCTGGCCGAAGCCGCCGGCATTTCGATGCTGACCGTGCACGGCCGCACGCGCGCCGACCTGTACCGCGGCGACGCCGAATACGAAACCATCGCGGCCGTGAAGGCGGCAGTGCGGATTCCGGTGGTCGCGAACGGCGACATCACGTCGCCCGCGAAGGCGAAGGCCGTACTCGACGCAACCGGCGCCGATGCCCTGATGATCGGTCGTGCCGCGCAAGGTCGGCCGTGGCTGTTCCGCGAAATCGATCATTTCCTGCAAACCGGCGAGCTGCTGCCCCCGCCGCGGATCGACGAGATCCAGCACGTGATGAACGAACACCTGGAAGACCACTACGCTTTCTATGGTGAATTCACGGGCGTCCGTACTGCGCGCAAGCACATCGGCTGGTACACTCGCGGCCTTTCCGGTGCCAACGGGTTCCGGCACAGGATGAACACGCTCGATTCCACCCGCGAGCAGCTCGCCGCCGTCAATGCATTCTTCGAGGCGCAAAAGGCGCTGTCGGACCACCTCGTCTACGTCGATGACGAAGAGGAAAACGGCCAGGGCGAGTCGGACGACCATAACCAGTTAGCAGCATGAGCAAGCACAACATCGAACAATGTGTCCGCGAGAGCCTGGACGTGTATTTCCGGGATCTAGACGGCTCCAATCCGCACGACGTCTATGAAATGGTGATGTCCTGCGTCGAAAAGCCGATGCTCGAGGTCGTGCTCGTACAGGCCGGCGGCAACCAGTCGCTCGCCGCGGAGTACCTCGGCATCAATCGCAATACGCTGCGCAAGAAGCTGCAGCAGCACGGCCTGCTGTAGGCGGCCGTCCCGTCCCCGTTTCCCTGGCTATTGGTGGTTCCATCATGATCAAGCAAGCGCTCATTTCCGTTTCCGACAAGACCGGCATCGTCGACTTCGCGAAGTCGCTGTCCGACCTCGGCGTCAAGCTGCTGTCGACCGGCGGCACCGCGAAACTGCTCGCCGACGCGGGCCTGCCCGTTACCGAAGTGGCCGATTACACGGGCTTCCCGGAAATGCTCGATGGGCGCGTGAAGACGCTCCACCCGAAGGTGCACGGCGGCATCCTGGCCCGCCGCGACCTGCCCGAGCACATGCAGGCGCTGGAGCAGCACGGCATCCCGACGATCGACCTGCTGGTCGTGAACCTGTATCCGTTCGTCGCGACGATCGCGAAGGACGACTGCACGCTCGCCGACGCGATCGAGAACATCGACATCGGCGGCCCGACGATGCTGCGCTCGGCCGCGAAGAACCACCGCGACGTGACGGTCGTCGTCGATCCGGCCGATTACTCGGTCGTGCTCGATGAAATGAAGGCGAACGGCAACACGGTCGGCTACCCGACCAACTTCCGCCTCGCGACGAAGGTGTTCGCGCACACCGCGCAATACGACGGCGCGATCACGAACTACCTGACGAGCCTGACCGACGAGCTGAAGCACGCATCGCGCAGCGCGTACCCGGCGACGCTGAACATGGCGTTCGACAAGGTGCAGGACCTGCGCTACGGCGAGAACCCGCACCAGAGCGCGGCGTTCTACCGCGACCTCACGACGCCGGCCGGCGCGCTCGCGAACTACCGCCAGCTGCAGGGCAAGGAACTGTCGTACAACAACATCGCGGATTCGGACGCGGCGTGGGAATGCGTGAAGACGTTCGACGCACCGGCCTGCGTGATCATCAAGCATGCGAACCCGTGCGGCGTCGCGGTCGGCAACGATTCGGCCGACGCGTACGCGAAGGCATTCCAGACCGACCCGACCTCGGCGTTCGGCGGCATCATCGCGTTCAACCGCGAAGTCGACGAAACGGCGGCCCAGGCTGTCGCGAAGCAGTTCGTCGAAGTGCTGATCGCCCCGTCGTTCTCCGACGCCGCGAAGCAGGTGTTCGCCGCGAAGCAGAACGTGCGCCTGCTCGAAATCGCACTGGGTGACGGCCACAACGCATTCGACCTGAAGCGCGTGGGCGGCGGCCTGCTCGTGCAGTCGCTCGACTCGAAGAACGTGCAGCCGCACGAGCTGCGTGTCGTCACGAAGCGTCACCCGACGCCGAAGGAAATGGACGACCTGCTGTTCGCATGGCGTGTCGCGAAGTACGTGAAGTCGAACGCGATCGTGTTCTGCGGCAACGGCATGACGCTTGGCGTCGGTGCCGGCCAGATGAGCCGCGTCGATTCCGCGCGCATCGCGAGCATCAAGGCGCAGAACGCGGGCCTGACGCTGGCCGGCTCGGCCGTGGCATCGGATGCGTTCTTCCCGTTCCGCGACGGCCTCGACGTCGTCGTGGCGGCCGGCGCGACCTGCGTGATCCAGCCGGGCGGCTCGATGCGCGATGACGAAGTGATCGCCGCAGCCGACGAGCACAACATCGCGATGATCCTGACGGGCGTGCGCCACTTCCGTCACTGATCGCCTGCGGCCCGCGCGGCCGCTGCTCGACAACCCGGCGGCATCGCACCCGCCGGGTTTTTTATTGCGCGGCGCGCTCGTACGCAACCGTGCGGCCAGCGCACCGCACCATTCGTTGTAGTATCGCTGCATCAGGCTTCTCTCCTTACCCATGCGAATTCTCGGCATCGACCCCGGCCTGCGCGTCACCGGCTTCGGCGTCATCGACGTCAGCGGCCACCGGCTCGCGTATGTCGCGAGCGGCGTGATCCGCACGCCGACCGCCGACCTGGCCACCCGGCTCGGCACGATCTTCCAGGGCGTCTCGACCATCGTGCGCGAGCACGCCCCCGACCAGTCCGCGATCGAAAAAGTGTTCGTCAACGTGAACCCGCAGTCGACGCTGCTGCTCGGCCAGGCGCGCGGCGCCGCGATCTGCGGCCTCGTCGCGGGTGGCCTGCCGGTGGCCGAATACACCGCGCTGCAGTTGAAGCAGGCCGTGGTCGGCTACGGCCGCGCGACCAAGACGCAGATGCAGGAAATGGTCACGCGGCTGCTCAACCTCTCCGGACAACCGGGCTCCGACGCGGCCGACGCGCTCGGCATGGCGATCTGCCATGCGCACGGCGGCAACACGCTCAGCACGCTCGGCGGCCTCGCGCCGGCGCTCGCGAAGAAAGGGCTGCGCGTGCGGCGCGGGCGGCTGGTCGGCTAACGCTGGCGCACGCCATCGCCCGGCGCACCGGGCGACCGCTTTCGACCGCGCGTGCCATTCCAGCCTCGCACGACGCATACGCGGCACGTATCGCTTCAGCCAGACGGCCGATCCCGTCGGCATAGCGCCGCACCTGCGCTACACTCGCGCTTTCTTCCTCGCACCAAGCCATCCATGATCGGTCGCATCGCCGGCATCCTGCTCGAAAAGAACCCGCCTCACCTGCTCGTCGACTGCAACGGCGTCGGCTATGAAATCGACGTGCCGATGAGCACCTTCTACAACCTGCCGCAAACGGGCGAGCGCATCGTGCTGCTCACGCAGCAGATCATCCGCGAGGACGCGCACCTGCTGTACGGCTTCCTGACGCCGCAGGAGCGCACGACCTTCCGCGAGCTGCTGAAGATCACCGGCATCGGCGCGCGCATGGCGCTCGCCGTGCTGTCCGGCATGAGCGTGCAGGAACTCGCGCAGGCCGTGACGATGCAGGACGCCGCGCGCCTCACGCGCCTGCCCGGCATCGGCAAGAAGACGGCCGAGCGCCTGCTGCTCGAACTGAAGGGCAAGCTCGGCGCCGATCTCGGTGCACTCGCCGGCGCCGCATCGCCGTCCGACCACGCGACCGACATCCTCAACGCGCTGCTCGCACTCGGCTATTCCGAAAAGGAAGGCCTCGCCGCGATCAAGAACGTGCCGGCCGGCACCGGTGTATCGGAAGGCATCAAGCTCGCACTGAAGGCGCTGTCGAAGGTGTAACGCCCGCATGACGCGCCGCCATTCGGTGCGTCGAAGCCAGTGTCGCGCGGCCGCGCGACGCTCGCCAGTCGGCCGTTCGGCCAGGTGGGCGGGACAGCGGCGCGCGGTACAATGGCCGCATGATTGAAACCGACAAACTCGCCACCGAGCAGCGGATCATCGCCGCCACGCCCGCCTCGTCGCACGAGGAGGTGTTCGAACGTGCGCTGCGGCCGCGCCAGCTCGACGACTACGTCGGCCAGGAAAAGGTGCGCGGCCAGCTCGAGATCTTCATCGAAGCCGCCAAGCGCCGCTCCGAGCCGCTCGATCACGTGCTGCTGTTCGGGCCGCCGGGCCTCGGCAAGACGACGCTCGCGCACATCATCGCGCGGGAGATGGGCGTGAACCTGCGCCAGACGTCGGGCCCCGTGCTCGAGCGCGCGGGCGATCTCGCCGCGCTGCTGACCAACCTCGAAGCGAACGACGTGCTGTTCATCGACGAGATCCACCGGCTGTCGCCGGTCGTCGAGGAAATCCTGTATCCGGCACTCGAGGATTACCAGATCGACATCATGATCGGCGAAGGCCCGGCCGCGCGCAGCGTGAAGCTCGACCTGCAGCCGTTCACGCTGGTCGGCGCGACCACCCGCGCCGGGATGCTGACCAACCCGCTGCGCGATCGCTTCGGGATCGTCGCGCGCCTCGAGTTCTACGACGCCGAGCAACTGTCGCGCATCGTGCGGCGCTCGGCGTCGCTGCTGAACGCGCAGATCGATCCGAACGGCGCGCTCGAAATCGCGAAGCGCTCGCGCGGCACGCCGCGGATTGCAAACCGGCTGCTGCGCCGCGTGCGCGACTTCGCGGAAGTGAAGGCCGACGGCCAGATCACCGCGGCCGTCGCCGATGCCGCGCTCGCGATGCTCGACGTCGATCCGGTCGGCTTCGACCTGATGGACCGCAAGCTGCTCGAGGCGATCCTGTACAAGTTCGACGGCGGCCCGGTCGGCATCGACAACCTCGCCGCCGCGATCGGCGAAGAGCGCGACACGATCGAGGACGTACTCGAGCCGTACCTGATCCAGCAGGGCTTCCTGCAGCGCACGCCGCGCGGGCGCGTCGCGACGCTGCTCACCTATCGCCACTTCGGGCTTTCCGTGCCGGACACCGGCCGCACCGAACGCGGCGAGTGGGATACCCCCGACGGGAAGTAACCCGTCGCCCGAGCCGCACCCACCATGACGACGCCGCCCACCCGCCACCCCGCCGCACCCGCACCGGGCCCGCGCTGGGCCGAGCCGATCCGCAAGCGGCTCGTGGCCGGCGTCACGCACCTGACGGCGGGCGGCGGCGGCCCGTCGCTCGACCTCTCTTCGCCGCCGGGAGACCCGGGGCTGTTCGGCCCCGACGCCGTCTGCTGGCGCGTGCATGCCGACTTCACGTCGATGATGACGGGCGGCATCGCCGCGCTGCTGCTGCAGGCGCTCCATCCGCTCGCGCTCGCGGGTGTCTGGGATCACTCGTCGTTTCGCACCGACATCCTGGGCCGCTTGCGGCGCACCGCCACATTCATCACCGGTACGACGTTCGGCAGCCGCGCGGACGCACTCGCGCTGATCGAGCGCGTGAAATCGATCCACGCGCACATCTCGGGCACCGCGCCGGACGGCCGGCCGTACCGCGCCGAGGATCCGGCGTTGCTGACCTGGGTGCATGTCGCGGAAGTGTCGAGTTTCCTCGCCGCGCATCTGCGCTACGTGAATCCGGCGCTGCCGGGCGAGTTGCAGGATCGCTACTACGCCGAAACGGCATTGATCGCCGAGCTGCTCGGCGCGCACGAGGTGCCCCGTTCGCGCGCCGAAGTGGCCGCCTATCTCGCGCGCATGCAGCCCGAACTCGAGGCCGGGCCGCGCACCTTCGACGTGATGTCCATCCTGCTGAACGTGCCGGTTGCGAAGCCCGCGCTGCGGCCGGCCGCGTCGCTGGTGATGCATGCCGGGATCGACCTGCTGCCGCCGTGGGCGCAGCGCATGCTCGGCGTGGCCGCGTTCGCGCCGCTGCGACGCGCAGTGGTCCGGCCCGGCATACGGGTCGTCGCCCCCGTGCTGCGCTGGGCGCTCGTGAACGGCGCGTCAAAGCGCGCGCGCCGGCGCGCCACGGCGACACCGCCCGACGGCAAGCCGTCCGCCTGACGATTCGCTTCCTCTTATCATTTCAATTTACTGTCAAATACCTGTGACAAGCTGACGGGCTTGCACCCGCGCACGGTCGCACGTGCCGTACGTCCCGCCTGTCCGTGACCCGCGCGGTGTCCCTCCAACCCGACCGACACCCGAAGCCCGCGATGCCACGCCTGCCGATCCGTTTCGCCCTTGCCGCCAGCCTGTCCGCCGTCTTCGCCCTCACCGCCTGCGGAGGCGACGATGTCACCGCCGTCGCGCGCTCGGACGCGCAAACGCCGTCCGGCGGCACCCCGACTACGCCTGCTCCCACGCCGCCCGCCACCGTCACGCCGCAACCGGGCAAGTGGAAGGCCGCTCGCGCGGGCGACCTGATCGACGTGACGCTCGGCGACCTCCATCCGACGCAGGGCGCGATCGGCTACGACCAGATCTACTACAAGCTCGGCCGCTACGAATTGCAGCCCGACAAGAAGTTCGACGACTTCTGCGCGGACGAAGGCCTCGGCGGCGTCGCTTCGGGCGGCTACACGGCCCGATCGGCGCTGCGCGAACCCGCGAGCTACACGTGCACGACGACCGACGCGAACGCTCGCGACCGCTCGGTGCTGAACCCGGTCGTGATCGGCCCGAACGGCGATGCGCTGTACCTGACCGACGGCCACCACGGCCTGTCGACCTACTACGAGACGCCCGACGGTGGCCCGGCGCTGCACGTGCACGTCGTCGTCAAGGACAACCTCAGCGACTACTCGGGCGACGCGTTCTGGCAGCAGATGCAGAGCCGCGGCTATCTGCGCCTCAAGAATGGCGAAGGCAAGCCGATCACGGCCGCGCAGCTGCCGACCGGGCTCGGCCTGAAACTCGGGATGACGAACGACCGCTACCGCTCGCTCGTCTATTTCACGCGCGACATCGGCTACAGCAAGCCCGCGCAAGCCACCGACTACCTCGAGTTCTACTGGGCCGACTGGCTGCGCGCGCAACCGGGCACGTTCTCGCTCGCCGGCTATGACCTGACGCGCGCCGGCGCAACCGATCCCGATCCGGCGAAGGCCGATACGGGCTACCTGAACGCGGTCTGGAATGCGTCGACGCGTATGGTCGCGGCCACGGATCCGGTGATCGACGGCAAGACGGGCGCCGACCTCGGGCGCGCGGACGCGATCAACGGCGGGAAGAAGTACAGCAAGGGGGAATTCGACAAGCTGCGCCAGCCGATCGCGGCGGACAAGCCCGGCAAGATCGCGTACGCGCTCGACTACAAGACGCGCCACGCGCTGCCGCAGTAAGCCGTAAGCGGCAGCACCGCACAGGAAGGAAACCCCGGCCGGCGATGCCGGACCGGACCTGCTGGTTCAGAGCACCTTGCGGTACCCGTCGTCGTCGCTTGCCGCGTCCAGGTGCGACACGTCGGCCCACTGCACGACTTGCGCGCGGCCATCCACGTAATCGACGACGTTGATGCTCGTGTTGAGCAGCTGATAATTGCGCGGCGCCGACAGTTCGATGCCGTTCGCAAACCGGTACACGCAATCGAGCACGCCGCCGTGCGCAACGCACGCGATCCGGCCGCCCGGATGCTCGGCGACGATCGGTTCGAGCGCATGCAGCACGCGGTGATAGAACTCGCGCTGCGACTCGCCGCCCTCCGGCGCGAAACCGGGGTCGCGCGTCTGCCAGGCCGCGTAGGCATCGGGGAACAGCGTCTCGATCTCGGCGCTGTCATGCCCCTGGAACTGGCCGTACGAGCGTTCGCGCAGCCCTTCCCGCAGCCGCGGCGACAGCCCGAGCGCATCGGCGAACGGCTGCGCGGTCTGCTGCGCGCGCATCAGGTCGCTCGAATAGATCGCATCGAGCCGTGCGCCGTCGCGCGCCTCGCGCGCGATCCGCACGGCGAGCCGCTGCGCCTGCTCGAGGCCCGTTTCGGCCAGCGGAATGTCGATATGACCCTGGATGCGCTTGATGCGGTTCCAGGCCGTCTCGCCATGGCGGATGAAAAGAATCTGCGTGGTGGCCATCGCGGCACGTCTCCGGGGAAGAATCAGGGCCGCACTTGCAGCCAGAACGTCACGGGGCCGTCGTTGACGAGCGACACCTGCATGTCGGCGCCGAACTCGCCCGTCTCGACGACCGGATGGCGCGCACGCGCGGCCGCGACGAAATAGTCGAACAACCGCGCGCCCTCGTCGGGCGGCGCGGCGGGCGTGAAGCTCGGCCGCAGCCCGCTGTTGGTATCGGCCGCCAGCGTGAACTGCGACACGAGCAGCAGGCCGCCTGCGCGGCCCTCGCCGTCGATATTCGACACCGGCAGGTTCATCTTGCCGGCCGCGTCGCTGAACACGCGGTAGCCGAGCATCTTCGCCAGCAGCTTGTCGGCTGCCGCGTCGGTGTCGCCGCGCTCCGCGCAGACCAGCGCGAGCAGGCCCGCGCCGATCTCGCCCGTCGTGCGGTCGCCGACGCGCACGTCGGCGCGCTTCACGCGCTGGATCAGCGCGATCATGCGGTCAGCGTGACACGTGCGAAGCGGCGCTTGCCGACCTGCACGACGAACTCGCCGGCTTCGACCTTCAGGCCCTTGTCCGACACGGTCGCGCCATCGATCTTCACGCCACCCTGCTCGATGTTGCGCAGCGCCTCGCTCGTCGACGGCACGAGGCCGGCCTGCTTCAGCAGTTGACCGATCGCGAGCGGCGCGCCCGCGAGCGTGACCGACGGAATGTCGTCCGGCACGCCGCCCTTCGCGCGGTGGTTGAAATCCTCGAGCGCACGCTCGGCGTCGGCCTGCGAGTGGAAGCGCGCGACGATTTCCTGCGCGAGCAGCACCTTGAAGTCGCGCGGGTTGCGGCCACCTTCGATCTCGCGCTTGAAGCCGCCGATTTCGTCCATCGGGCGGAACGACAGCAGTTCGAAGTAACGCCACATCAGCGTGTCCGAGATGCTCATCAGCTTGCCGAACATGTCGTTCGGATGCTCGCTGATGCCGACGTAGTTGCCCTTCGACTTCGACATCTTCTCGACGCCGTCGAGGCCTTCGAGCAGCGGCATCGTGAGAATGCACTGCTGTTCCTGGCCGTACTGCTTCTGCAACTCGCGGCCGACCAGCAGGTTGAACTTCTGGTCGGTACCGCCGAGCTCGAGGTCGGCGTTCAGCGCGACCGAGTCGTAGCCCTGCATCAGCGGGTACAGGAATTCGTGGATCGAGATCGGCACGCCGCCCTGGAAGCGCTTCGTGAAATCCTCGCGCTCGAGGATCCGCGCAACCGTGTAGCGCGACGCAAGCTTGATCATCCCGTCCGCGCCGAGCGGCATCGACCATTCGCTGTTGTAGCGGATCTCGGTCTTGTCGCGATCGAGCACGAGCGCGGCCTGCTCGAAATAGGTCTTCGCGTTCGATTCGATCTGTTCGCGCGTGAGCGGCGGGCGCGTCGCGTTGCGGCCCGACGGGTCGCCGATCAGCGACGTGAAATCGCCGATCAGGAAGATCACGGTGTGGCCGAGATCCTGCAGCTGACGCATCTTGTTCAGCACGACCGTATGGCCGATGTGGATGTCAGGTGCGGTCGGGTCGAGGCCGAGCTTGATGCGAAGCGGCGTGCCCGTGGCCGCGCTGCGCGCGAGCTTCTGCGCGAACTCTTCCTCGACCAGCAGCTCGTCGACGCCGCGCTTCGTGACGGCGAGCGCATGCCGGACTTCGTCGGTGATCGGGAAAACAGGCTTGGAACTGGGTTCGGTGCTCATCGGTGCCAGGAAGAATGTCGCAAAAGCAGGGATTTTCCCATAACTTGCGCGCGCATCGCTTAACGGCGCGTCATGTTGCGCGGATAATCGGGCGCAAGGCGCGCGGCACTGGCCCGCGCCGCACGATCCAGGAGAACCCAACGTGCCGCAACGACAGCCGCCAAACGCCCATCCGGCCGACGGCATCTACTTCGGGCTGATGTCGGGAACCAGCATGGACGGCGTCGATGGCGTCGCCGCGCGTTTCGAGGCCGGCAAGCCGCCGGTCGTGCTCGCGGAAGCGTTCGTCGGCTTCGCACAATCGCTGCGCGACGCGCTGTTCGCGCTGCAGCAGCCGGACAACGATGAAATCGACCGCGAAGCGCTCGCGGCGAACGCGCTGGTCACGCGCTACGCGGTGTGCTGCCACGAATTGCAGCGCACGGCCGGGCTGTCGCGCGACGAGATTCGCGCGATCGGCGTGCACGGCCAGACCGTGCGCCATCGCCCCGAGCGCGGCTATACGCGGCAGATCAACAACCCTGCCTTGCTCGCCGAACTGACCCAGGTCGACGTAATCGCCGATTTCCGCAGCCGCGATGTCGCAGCAGGCGGCCATGGCGCGCCGCTCGCGCCGGCCTTCCACGCGACGGTATTCGGCGCGCCGGGCGAAACGCGCGTCGTCTGCAATCTCGGCGGGATCAGCAACATCACGATCCTGCCCGGCGAAGGCGGCGACGTGCGCGGCTTCGACTGCGGCCCCGCGAATGCTTTGCTCGACGAATGGGCGACCCGCCATCTCGGCAAGCCGTACGACGACGGCGGCAAGTTCGCCGCGCGCGGCACCGTCCACGCACCGCTGCTCGACGCGCTGCTCGACGAGCCGTATTTCACTGCGCCGCCGCCGAAAAGCACCGGACGCGACCTGTTCAATCCGGCGTGGCTCGACGCGAAGCTCGCCGCGTTCGCACAACTCGCGCCGCAGGACGTCCAGGCGACCCTCACCGCGCTTACGGCCGTATCGGTCGCACGCGAGATCGCGCAACACGCAGCGGGCTGCAAGGCCGTGTTCGTCTGCGGCGGCGGCGCACGCAATCCGGTGCTGCTCGATGCGCTCCGGCACGCGCTGCACGAGGCCGGCGTGCCGGCCACGGTCGAAACGACGGCCGCGCTCGGCGTGCCGCCTCAACAGGTCGAGGCGCTCGCGTTCGCTTGGCTCGCGTACCGCTTCACCGCGCGCCAGCCCGGCAATCTCGCGACGGTCACGGGTGCAGCCGGCAACCGCGTGCTGGGCGCGCTCTATCCGCGCTGACGCGACACCCGCCACAACGCGGGCGTTGCATCGCCATTGCGCACGGACGAAAAAAACGGGGCATGAAGCCCCGTTTTTCATTCCGGCGAACCGGACACGATCGATCGTGCGCTCAGACCGAGAACGACGAGCCGCACCCGCAGGTGGTGCTCGCGTTCGGGTTCTTGATCACGAACTGGGCGCCGTTGAGGTCGTCCTTGTAGTCGATCTCGGCGCCGACCAGGTACTGGTAGCTCATCGAGTCGATCAGGAGCTGGACGCCGTTCTTGTTCATCACGGTGTCGTCCTCGTTGACTTCCTCGTCGAACGTGAAGCCATACTGGAAGCCGGAGCAGCCGCCGCCCTGCACGAACACGCGCAGCTTCAGGTCGGGATTGCCCTCTTCGTCGATCAGTTGCTTGACCTTGTCGGCTGCGGCGTCGGTGAAGACGAACGGAACCGGCATTTCGGCCGTCGTTGCTGCGGATTCGGTAACAGCGTTCATTGCGAACTCTCCAAAAAGCTTTAGCCGCTATTGTAGGGCCGATCAGAAGATCGTGCTGAAGTCCATGAAATCAATAGGTTCTTGTCGATTTCATCAAACACGCCCGCGCGGGCCGCGGCAGCACGCGCCTGGAAGCGGACATAAAAAAACCGCCAGCGCGAAAGCTGGCGGTTTTTCGGGCAGACGCCGCCCGAGAGCAGCGAAGCCATGAAGCGAAATTAACGCTTCGAGAACTGCTTGGCGCGGCGTGCCTTGCGCAGACCGACCTTCTTACGCTCGACTTCACGTGCATCGCGCGTGACGAAGCCTGCGCTCGACAGCGACGGCTTCAGCGTCGCATCGTAGTCGATCAGTGCACGGGTGATGCCGTGGCGCACTGCACCTGCCTGACCCGTTTCGCCGCCGCCGTTGACGTTGACCTTGATGTCGAACGTCTGGCCGTGGTTCGTGAGTTCCAGCGGTTGACGCACGATCATCAGCGACGTTTCGCGCGAGAAGTAGTCAGCGATGGGCTTGCCATTGACGATGATGTCGCCCTTGCCAGCCTTGATGAAGACACGTGCGACTGCGCTCTTGCGGCGGCCCGTACCGTAGTTCCAGTTACCGATCATGTGGGTCCCCTTAGATCTCGAGCGCCTTCGGCTGTTGAGCCGAGTGCGGATGCGTCGCTTCTGCGTAGACCTTCAGCTTCTTGATCATCGCGTAGCCGAGCGGGCCCTTCGGCAGCATGCCCTTGACCGCCTTCTCGAGCGCGCGGCCCGGGAAGCGTTCTTGCATCTTGCCGAACGTCGTTTCATAGATACCGCCCGGGTAGCCCGAGTGACGGTAGTACTTCTTGTCCAGCGTCTTGTTGCCCGTGACTTTCAACTTGCTCGCGTTCACGATGATGATGAAATCACCAGTGTCGACGTGCGGAGTGAACTCAGGCTTGTGCTTGCCGCGCAGACGGCGTGCCACTTCGCTGGCAACACGGCCGAGAACCTTATCCGTCGCGTCAATCACGTACCATTCGCGCGTCACCTCATGGGCTTTTGCGGAAAACGTCTTCATGATCGATCCAAAAAAAATGCTTTGCCCGATGTGTTCGTCCTGCTTGTCTGTGTGCGCTTCAAGGCGCGGTGCAGGCTCTCCCTGTTCTTTTTCCGTGGGCATGAATGCGGAAAAGCCCTGAATTATAAAGGAAATACGGCAACGCGGTCAAAGGGAATCCACGTCCCGTGTCCACGGCGGCCGAAATGGGCCAAAATCCGGTCGTGCCCCGACAAGCCAGGCGAACCGAGCGCCCGGGGAGGCACCCATCGACGCGCGGCACATGACCTTGCCGCGCCAGACCGGCCGAATCTGGAAAACAACAAACAAGCATGATGAATCAACGACTTACGCCCTTCCTTGCGGCCGCGCTGCTGGCCGCCTCGGCGCCTGCAGTCGCCGCCCGCGCCGACTGCGAAGCCAAGCTCGACGCGCTCGATACGCGCATTACCGAAGCCCGCGCGGCCCATGCCGAGGATCGCGTCGTCCGCCTGCGCGCGGTGCGCGAACGCGTCCGCCACTTCTGCGCACGCGGCCACGGCCATGCGTCGGCCGTCCACGCGCCGGCCCCTGACGCACGCTCGCGCGGCGTGCCGTCCGGCGGCGCGACGTCGCAGTCGGCCGCAAAGCAGCCGGTGTGACGATGCCAGCGCGCGCAAGCCGCGCGCCGATGTTTGCATGGTGTCAAGTCCTGGAATAGGTTGACAGTATCCAGGCACTAGAACGCCCGATGCACCGCATCGGGCGTTTTGTATTTCAGGGCGGCATGTGGTCGCTCATGGTTGTAGATGTGCACCGACTGTTCGACC
>NZ_JAAGPM010000113.1:0-26241 GCF_017104865.1 Burkholderia sp. Ac-20349 | reverse complement strand
GCCGCATCGTCGGCACGGTGATGACGGGGCTGCTGCTCGGCATCCTGCTGTCGCGTGTCGTGGCCGGGTTCGTCGCCGAGACGGCCGGCTGGCGTGCGATGTTCGCACTCGCGGCCGCCAGCGTCGCCGCGATCGGCGTCGTGGCCGCGCGCGGGTTGCCGCACTTCGAGCCGACCACGCGCCTGCCGTACCGCGCACTGATCGGGTCGCTCGGCGCGTTGTGGCGCCAGCATCCGGCGCTGCGCCGTGCCGCGCTCGCGCAGGGGTTGCTCGCCATCGGGTTCAGCGCGTTCTGGTCCACGCTTGCGGTGATGCTGCACGGTGCACCGTTCCACCTCGGCAGTGCAGCCGCAGGCGCGTTCGGCCTCGCGGGCGCCGCCGGCGCACTGGCCGCGCCGATCGCCGGGCGCCTGGCCGACCATCACGGCCCCGAGCACGTCACACGCTTCGGCATCGGCATCGCGACGGTGTCGTTCGCGTCGATGGCCGCTGCGCCGCTGATGTCGCCGCATGCGCAGCTCGTGCTGCTCGCGGTCGCGACGATCGGCTTCGATCTCGGCGTGCAGGCCACGCTGATCGCGCACCAGGCAATCGTCTACCGGATCGACCCCGCGTCGCGCAGCCGCCTCAACGCGGTGCTGTTCGTCGGCATGTTCATCGGGATGGCGGCCGGCGCCGCGATCGGCAGTTTGTTGCTCGCGCAACTGGGCTGGAACGTGGTGACCGCGCTGGCCGTGGTCACCTCGCTGGCCGCGCTCGCCGTGCGGATCTGGCGCAACTGAATTTCCGCATCGCACGCACCTGGCGGGCAGGCCCACAGGGCTTGCCCGCCTTTTCTTTTATTTTCGACCGGCGCATGCATGACGCTGCGCAACCTGGCAGATTCGTGCGCATCCGGCACGAAAAGCGCCCATCCCGTGCAAGGTCCGCACCGGCTCGAACGAATGTCCAGTTGAACCAATTATTTTTTCGGCGGCCTTGCGCGTCGATGCAAAACGTCGGACGAATCGGATGCGCCCCGCCACACGGCGCTCACCCATCCGGCCCCACCGCTCGGCCCCGTTTTATCAGGGGATTCCCGGTATTTTTTCGCATTTTCTTCGAAATAACGGGTGACATACTTGCCCCCCGTTGCGCTCCGGTACGAGCGCGCTTTTCGATCCTGCCGGCCGCATGTCATGCGCTGAGCGTCCGCCCGGGTCGCACAGAACATGAACGATTTCGACACCACAATCCAGATCTTCCTCACCCACATCACGTTCGGCCCAACGATGAATCACGCGATCCGCGTGATCGCGGGCCTGTACACGTTCAAGGGCTTCGTGCTCATTCCCGTGCTGTGCTGGCTGTGGTTCCAGCCGGGCCCGAACCGCGAGCGGCAGCGCGAGCTGGTCGTCGCGACGATCGCGAGCGGGCTCATCGCGCTCGCGTTCGGCCGGCTGCTCGCACAAGTGCTGCCGTTCCGCGTGCGGCCGATCTACAACCCCGACCTGCATCTGCATTTCCCGTCGGCAGGATTGCGAGCGGCCACGCTGCAGGCATGGAGTTCGTTTCCGAGCGATCACGCGATGCTGTGGATGGCGATCGCCACCGGCATCTTCATCATCGCGCGCCGCGTCGGCGTGTTCGCGCTGCTGTATGCGGTCGTGTTCATCTGCGTGCCGCGCGCGTATCTCGGCTTTCACTACCCGACCGACCTGATCGCGGGCGCCGCAATCGGCATCGCGATCGCGTGGCTGCTGACGCGCGACCCGATCCGCTCGCGCTTCGCGCCGCAGGTGCTCGCGATGATCCGGCGCTTCCCCGCGCCGGCCTATACGCTCGCGTTCCTGCTGTGCTTCGAGCTGATCACGCAGTTCGACGAACTGCTGACGCTCGCGCAGTCGGCCACTCACACGATGTGACGGGGAGACGCCGCGATGCTGCCGCTGCTTTCGTTCCGCCGCCGCCCCGGCACGCGCTGCCGGCCATGCGCGGCAACCGCGCGCCGCGCGACGGCCGTGCCGATCAGTCGCGATCGGGCGCACCCAGCGGAAAGAACGAGCGATATGGCCGCGCCTCGTCGACCGCGCGCGCGAACGACGGCCGCGCCAGCAGACGCTTGCGATACGCGATCACGTTCGCGAACGACGGATCGATCCGGTGCGTCCAGTCCGCGTAGAACAGGAACGGCGCCGCGCCGCAGTCGGCGAGGCTGAAGCGGTCGCCGGCCGCCCATTCGCGATCGGCCATCTTCTGGTCCAGCCACGCATACGACGTGTCGAGCATCGCGCGCGCATCGGCGACACCGCGCGCATCGCGCTCGGCTTCCGGCCGCAGCGCGTCGAACACGACTTTCTGCTGCGGCGTCGACACGTAGTTGTCGAAGAAGCGATCCATCATCCGCACCTCGAGCGCCGCGTGCGGATCGTCGGGCAGCAGCCGCACCGGGCCCGGATGGTTCAGGCCGAGATACTCGATGATGATCGACGCCTCGAGCACCGTGCGGCCGGCATCGACGAGCACCGGAAAGCGTTTCAGCGGCCACAGCGCGGTCAGCTCCTGCATCGGCTTCGGATCGTCGTGCGCGAGCACGCGATACGCGAACGGCGTGCCGTTCTCGTACAGCGCGGTCAGCACCTTCTGGCAGTAGGACGAAAAGGGATGGGCGTAAAGCGTCGGCATCATCGGGCGGTCTCTCGGGGGTTTCGGCGCCGCGTGATGCGGCGCCACGTGATCGGATACCTTGACGACGAACGGCACGCGGCCGTTTCGACAGCGATCCGGATTTTTTTGTAGTGCGACTCGGGCCGTTACGACCGGCCGTCCATTACGACACGCCCCTCGGCACGCCAGCGCAGCATCCCGCCGCCGAGATTCGCCACCGTGTCGAAGCCGGCCTTCAGCAGAATGACGGTCGCCTGCGCGGATCGCCCGCCGGCCCGGCATACGGTCACGACCGGCCGGTCGCGCGCGATCTCTCCGGCGCGCGCGGCCAGTTCGCCGAGCGGAATCGGCGTCGCGCCGGGCAGGTGGCCGAGCGGGCCCGTGAATTCGTCCGGCTCGCGCACGTCGACGACCTGCACCGCCGGCAGATGGTCCTCGAGCCATTGCGGATCGATTTCCCAGAACCCGGCGAACGTATAGACGAGCGGCGCCCAGTCGGGCGCCGCCTGCACATCGGGCGCATTCGCGGCAACGCCGCACTGCAGGTTCGCCGGCACCGCGACGTCGATCTGCCGCGGGTGCGCGAGCCCGAGGTTGCGCATGTAGCCCGCGAAATCGTCTTCGCTCAGATCGCCGCCGAGGCGCGGATTGAAACGCCGCTCCTCGCCGACGCTCGTCACCGTGAGCCCGCGATAGTCGTGCGCCGGATACAGCAGGCACGCGGCCGGCAGCGTGAAGAGCCGGCCGTGCACCGCGCGATACAGCGCGCGCGGGTCGCCTTGCTGGAAATCGGTGCGACCGGTGCCGCGGATCAGCAGGCAATCGCCGGTGAACGCCATCGATTCGTCGTCGAGTACGAGGCTGATGCAGCCGTTCGTGTGGCCAGGTGTTGCGCGCACGGTCAGGTAGCGCGCGCCGAACGCGCAGCGGTCGCCGTCGTTCAGATAACGATCGGCGCCTTGCGCGCCGCTCGTGGCCGAGATCGCGATCGTGCTGCCCGTGCGCTGCTTCAGCAGCCACGCGCCCGTCACGTGGTCGGCGTGCACGTGCGTATCGACGGTCGCGACGAGCCGCAGCCCGAGCTCGTCGAGCAGCGCCGCGTCGCGGCGCACCTGCTCGAACACGGGATCGATCAGCAGCGCTTCGCGCGACGCGCGGTCGGCGAGCAGGTACGTGTACGTCGACGATTGCGGGTCGAACAGTTGCCGGAAGATCATCGCGAAGTCGCTCCGTCGCTGGTGGATGCCTGTTTGATGCGTGTTGATGCGTATTGTCCGGCCCGCGCCGCCGCTGTCGCTGTCGCGCGGGCCGCCCCGTCGTGGTCCTGCACGGCCGATATCCGGCCGGCCCGGCGCGTCAACTCGGCTGCGCCACGTAGCGCAGGTACGGCTTCAGTGTCCGGAAGCCTTCCGGATACTTCTGCTTCGCCGCATCGTCCGACACCGACGTCGGAATGATGACATCGTCGCCGGGCTTCCAGTTCACCGGCGTCGCCACCGTATGCTTCGCGTTGAGCTGCAGCGCGTCGAGCAGGCGCAGCACCTCGTCGAAATTGCGTCCCGCGCTCATCGGATAGACGAGCATCGCCTTGACCTTCTTGTCCGGCCCGACGATGAACACCGAGCGCACGGTCGCGTTGTCGACCGCCGTGCGCGGGCCGCCGCTCGCATTCGGATGAATCATGTCGTACAGCTTCGCGACCTTCAGTTCGTCGTCGCCGATCAGCGGGTAGTTGACCGCATGACCCTGCGTTTCAGCGATATCCGCGACCCACTTCTGGTGATCGCTGACCGGATCGATCGACAGCCCGATGATCTTCGTGTTGCGCTTGTCGAATTCCGGCTTGAGCCCGGCCATGTAGCCGAGTTCGGTCGTGCACACCGGCGTGAAATCCTTCGGATGGGAAAACAGGATCGCCCAGTGATCGCCGATCCATTCATGAAAGCGGATCGTTCCCTCGGTGGTCTCCGCGGTGAAATCGGGCGCGTCCTCGCCTAGTCGAATCGACATGTTCATCTCCATCAAGTGGGAATCGTCACGACGCCCGCGCCGCGGCTTGCGCGCGACGCGCGATCGTCCGCGCGCGAAGTGCCGGCATGGCACATGCCGGGTTCCGCGCGTTCATATAGCCTAGTTCAAAATGCGCGCGCCACCGGCATGCGGCGTGCGGCATACCGTCATGCCGTGGCCGATTCCGACGACGAATGCCGTGCCGCAAGAGGTTGCGCCACACCCGGCCGCTGGTGCGCGCTGACTTACACTACCGGCTGTTCTCGTCTTACGTTCACAGGAATTCCACCGACATGTCGATGACGATCGATCCGAAGCAGGCCGCCGCGCTGCTGGCCGTCGCCGACACCGGCAGCTTCGAGCAGGCGGCCGTGCGCCTGCACGTGACCGCGTCCGCCGTCACGCAGCGGGTCCGCGCACTGGAGGCGAGCCTCGGCACGCCGCTCGTGCTGCGCACGCGGCCGTGCCGCCCGACGGTAGCCGGGCAACGCGTGCTGCAGCACCTGCGCCGCGTCGCGCTGCTGCAGGCCGACCTGCAAAGCACGCTCGCGACCGAGCGCGAATCGCCGATCTCAGTCACGATCGCGCTCAATTCCGACAGCCTCGGTACGTGGTTTCTGCCGGCGCTGACGTCGGTGCTCGCGGGCGAGCGCATCCTGTTCGAGCTGATCGTCGAAGATCAGGACCATACGTTCGCGCTGCTCGAAAGCGGGATGGCGGTCGGCTGCGTGACGACCGAGCCGAAGCCGATGCGCGGCTGCCTCGCGACGCCGCTCGGCACGATGCGCTACCGGCTGCTCGCGGCCGCCGCGTTCGCGGTGCGCTGGTTTCCGCGCGGGCTGAACCGCACGAGCGCGCGCAAGGCGCCCGTCGTCGCGTATTCGCGGCGCGATACGCTGCAGTCGTCGTTCCTGAAGGAGAAGTTCGGGTTGCTCGAGGGCGCGTATCCGTGCCACTACGTGCCGGGCACCCATTCGCACTTCGCGGCGGTGCGGCACGGGCTCGGCTATGCGATGGTGCCGGAGCCGCTGATCGGCAGTGCGCCGCTCGACACGCACGGGCTCGTCGATCTCGCGCCCGCGCATCCGACCGACATCACGCTGTACTGGCACGCGTGGACCGTGCAGTCGCCGACGATGGCGTCACTGTCCGAGCGGGTGGTCGAAGCGGCACGCCGGCTGCTCGCGCCGCTGCCTTGACGCGCGTTGGAGCGGCACCGCCGCTGCGGCGTGCGATGCGCGATGCGCGATGCGCGATGTGCGGTGTGCGGTGTGCGGTGTGCGGTGTGCGGTGTGCGGTGTGCGGTGTGCGGTGTGCGGTGTGCGGTGTGCGGTGTGCGGTGTGCGGTGTGCGGTGTGCGGCGCGGTACATCTGGCGACGAGAATCCCCGCCGCGCCGCCTATACTTTTTCCATCGGTCTCGCGAACGCGCCGCGCGGCCGATCACGCACATCCGGCCGTTCCCTTTTCCGCAAGGAGAACATCATGTCTCGCCGCTATATCGATTGCCGCGAGTTTCCCAGCGCGATGAATTGCTCGGTCGCGATTTCTGCCGACTCCGACAACGAACTGCTGGAGGCCGCCGTGCAACATGCGGTCCTGGTGCACCAGCACACCGACAGCGCCGAACTGCGCACGCAGCTGCAAGCGCTGTTCCGCGACGGCACACCGCCCGCCGACGCACCCCGGCAAGCCTGATCCGCCGGCACGCCCGATATCGACAGACGGGTTGCCACGGCGCCCCCGTCGACTCTCCGCCCCCGGCTTCGCGCCATATCGGGCCGGCGTCCCCGCCGGCCGGCGCATTCCCCCTTACGCGCGGCGCTGCGCGAAATACGCACCGACCGCGTCGATAAACGTATCGATATCCGCGCGCGACACGTCGCAGTGCGTGACGAAGCGCGACGCGTACAGCATCTGCGTGAGGATCCCGCGTTCCTTGAGCCACGCCTCGAGCGGCGCGCAATCGGCTTCGGGGAATTGTGCGAACACCATGTTCGTCGCATGCGACAACACCTTCACGGTGTCGATGCGCGCAAGACCTTCGGCGAGATGCGCGGCATTCGCGTGATCGTCCGCGAGCCGCTCGACATTGTGGTCGAGCGCATACAGGCACGCGGCCGCGAGAATGCCCGACTGCCGCATCCCGCCGCCGAGCACCTTGCGCCAGCGCTGCGCGCGCTCGATCAGCGCCCGGTTGCCGACCAGTACCGAGCCGACCGGCGCACCGAGCCCTTTCGAGAAACAGATCGACACGCTGTCGAACGGCGCGCCCAGCTCGGCGATCGAACGGCCCGACGCGACGGCCGCGTTGCATACCCGCGCGCCGTCGAGGTGCAGCGACAACCCGCGGCTGCGCGCGAACGTGGTGGCTTCCTGCACATAGCCTTCCGGCAAGACCTGGCCGCCGATCGTGTTTTCGAGCGCGAGCAGGCGTGTGCGGGCAAAGTGATTGTCGAGCGGCTTGATCGCCGCGGCGATCTTCGCGAGCGGCAGCGTGCCGTCCGGCGCGTTCTCGATCGGCTGCGGCTGGATGCTGCCCAGCACGGCCGCGCCGCCGCCTTCGTACTTGTAGGTGTGCGCGAGCTGGCCGACGATGTATTCGTCGCCGCGTTCGCAATGGGCCATCAGCGCGGCCAGGTTGCTCTGCGTGCCGCTCGGGAAGAACAGACCGGCTTCCTTGCCGGCCCGCTCGGCCGTCACCGCCTGCAGGCGCAGGACGGTCGGGTCGTCACCCCATACGTCGTCGCCGGTTTCGGCGGCAGTCATCGCGGCCAGCATTGCCTGGCTCGGACGTGTCACGGTATCGCTGCGTAAATCGATCATCGCTGAGTCCTGGGTAAACGCGGACCGGATCCGATGCGCCCGGCCCTGCCGAAACGAGACTCAGAGTGTACGCAATTCACACAGCGTGTGTGTACCGACGGTCGATGCGCACACCGGGCGCGGCGCACTTGCGCGTCACGCCGCACGGCGACGACGAGGCGGCCGTCAGTAGCGCGGCGGCGGCGGCTGAACGCCCGCCGGCGGCATGGGCGGCGCCGCGCGCGGTGCGCCGCCATATCCGCCACCGCCATATCCGCCACCGCCGTACCCGCCGCCCCCGCCGCCGCTCATCCCGCCCGGTACCGGCACGCGGTTGCCGGTCGCGTACATGCATTGCAAGTAGCCGTAGTCGTAGCGGCGCTGGATGTCGTACGCCGAGCCTTTCGCCGCGCCGGCACCGACCACCCTGCCCCCGAGCAGCCCGGCGCCCGCGCCGACGGCCGCCCCCGTGCCACCGTTGAACGCCGCGCCGGCCGCCGCACCCAGCGCGGTGCCGACGGCCGCGCTGCCGACCGCGCTCGCGGTCGATGCCTGGCCCGCGCTCACGCCGCCCGATTGCTCGAACGCGTATTGACGGCAGTTCGCATCGTCGGCGCGGAACTGGTCGAACGACTTGCCGGTGCCGGGCAGCGCCATCACGCTCGGCCCGGTCGGCATGTACGCGCACGCGCCGAGCAGGCCGGCCAGCGCCAGCGCGGCCGGCACGCGCAAAAGTCGAGATACGGATTTCATCGTCGCGCCTCCGTCACTGCGGCCGAGCCGGCACCGATCGCCAGCCCGACTTGCAGGTCTTCACATACGGGTAGTAGTGCCTCGACGCGTCGCAGTAGTACCAGAGGTTCGCGTCGCCATCGTCCTGCGGCTGTCCCTTCTCGACGTACTGAGGCGGCGGCCCCGGATCGACGGGCACCGCGACGACGGGCGGCGGGTAGTAGTAAGGCGCGGGGACGACGGGGTAGTAATACGGGTAGCCGGGGCCGATATAGACCCCGACCCGGGCGGCATGCGCCACGCCGCCCGTGGCGATCGCCACCGCGGCCGCGGCGCCCAGCGCGAGCTTCAATCCATTCACGTCACGTTCTCCGGCTGGCGGTTCGTCGATGCGAACCCGACATACCGAACGCTACGCCGCGCGCGATCCGTCATCCATTACGGGCGCCCGCGCCAATGTTGCGCGACGTTACCAATGTGACAGACCCCATCGGCCGCGGCCCGCCGGCACGACCGGGCGCGTTACGCGATAACGCAACGCAACGGTTCGGCCACGCGAGGGCGCCGCACCGCGCGGTGTCACGCGGCGTTTGCGGGCGCGTCTAACCGTTCCAATGACGCGACGCGCCATATTGACGCACGTGCGTCAGACCGCCACGCCATGTCTGCGCGCGCCGCAAGCAGCCTTCTTGATACGAATCAACGATTTACCCCGGAAATGCGCACGACGGGCTGGACATCTGCGACGAGTTGGCACATTTCGCGGTGCAACATCGCGGCACATACTCCAGCCAACCCCGACGCCCGTCCGCCGGGGTCCGCCGGCACCCGTCGGCGGGTATCGTCAGCCTCGGTCAACTGGTATGGACACCGCTCTTTCGGCCCTCGATCTGGCCCGCCTGCAATTCGCGTTCACCGTCTCCTTTCACATCGTCTTCCCGGCGCTGAGCATCGGCCTCGCCAGCTTCATCGCCGTGCTCGAATATCGCTGGCTGAAAACCGGCAAGCAGTACTACAAAACCCTCTGTCTGTTCTGGTCGAAGATCTTCGCGGTCGCGTTCGGGATGGGCGTCGTCTCCGGCGTCGTGATGAGCTACCAGTTCGGCACGAACTGGTCGGGCTTCTCGAGCTTCGCCGGCGCCGTCACCGGGCCGCTGCTGATGTACGAGGTCATGACCGCGTTCTTCCTCGAGGCCGGCTTCCTCGGCATCATGCTGTTCGGCTGGAACCGCGTGAGCCCGCGCGCGCACTTCGGCGCGACGCTGATGGTCGCGATCGGCACGCTGATCTCGACGTTCTGGATTCTCGCGTCGAACAGCTGGATGCAGACGCCGCAGGGCTTCGAGATCGTCGACGGCCGCGTCGTGCCGACCGACTGGTTCGCGATCATCTTCAACCCGTCGTTCCCGTACCGCCTGTTCCACATGGCGATCGCCGCGTTCATCGTCGCCGCGCTGGTGGTGGCCGCGACCGGCGCATGGCACCTGCTGAAGGGCCGTCGCGACAAGGGCGTGAAGAAGATGTTCTCGATGGCGCTGTGGCTGCTGCTCGTGCTCGCGCCGCTGCAGGCCGTGATCGGCGACCAGCACGGCATCAACACGCTGAAGCACCAGCCGGCGAAGATCGCCGCGATCGAAGGGCTGTGGGAAACCGAGAAGGGCGGCACGCCGCTCAACCTGTTCGGCATCCCCGACATGAAGGCGGAAACGACCCGCTACGCGGTGAAGGTGCCGCACCTCGGCAGCCTGATCCTCACGCACAGCTGGGACGGCGAGATCCGCGGGCTGAAGGAATTCCCGCCGGAAGACCGCCCGAACTCGACCATCGTGTTCTGGAGCTTCCGGATCATGGTCGGCCTCGGCTTCGCGATGATCGGCCTCGCCGCGCTCGCATGGCTCCTGCGCCGCCGCGGCCGCCTGTATGAATCGAAGTGGTTCCAGCGCTTCGCGCTCGTGATGGGCCCGACCGGCTTCGTGTCGCTGCTCGCGGGCTGGGTGACGACCGAAGCGGGCCGCCAGCCGTGGGTCGTGTATGGCGTGATGCGCACCGCGAAGGCCGTGTCGCCGCTGTCGGTGCAGCAGGTCAGCCTGTCGATGATGACGTTCGTGATCGTGTACTTCCTCGTGTTCGGCACCGGCGTGTACTACATGCTGAAGCTGATGAAGGCCGGCCCCGCGCTGCCCGACGTGAAGCACGACGACACCCCCGACACGCGCCCCGACCACACCGCGCGCCGCCCGATGTCGGCCGTCGACGAGCCGCTCGAGACCGTCTGAGCCCCACCCTTTCCGCATACGAGAAAACCTATGGACGTCACCGTAATCTGGGCCGCGATCATCGCATTGGGGCTCTTCATGTACGTCGTGCTCGACGGCTTCGACCTCGGCATCGGCATCGTCTTCCCGTTCTTCCCGGACGAGAAGGAACGCGACCTGATGATGAACACGGTCGCGCCCGTGTGGGACGGCAACGAGACGTGGCTCGTGCTCGGCGGCGCCGGGCTGTTCGCGGTGTTCCCGATCGTCTATTCGACCGTGCTGTCCGCGCTGTACCTGCCGCTGATCTTCATGCTGGTGTGCCTGATCTTCCGCGGCGTGTCGTTCGAGATCCGCGCGAAGGCACGTCGCACGAAGCAGCTGTGGGATCTCGCGTTCATCGGCGGCTCGGCCGGCGCGACGCTGTTCCAGGGGATCGCACTCGGCGCGTTTCTGCAGGGCATCAACGTGAAGGACGGCGTGTTCGCGGGCGACGCGTTCGACTGGTTGACCCCGTTCAGCCTGCTGACGGGCCTCGGCCTGATCGTGACCTATGCGCTGCTCGGCTGCTGCTGGCTCGTCGCGAAGACGGAAGGCGACCTGCAGCGCCGCCTGCATCGTGTCGTGTGGCCGCTGACGGTCGTGCTGCTCGGCTTCATCGCGGTCATCAGCCTGTGGACGCCGCTGCAGGATCCGGCCATCGCGCAGCGCTGGTTCGATTCGGGGCTGTTCTGGCGCCTGTTGCCGGTGCCGTTCCTGGTCGCCGGGTGCGCAGTGTGGATGCGCCGCGCGGTGCGCGACCGGCATGACATGACCCCGTTCGTGCTCGCGCTGGCGCTCGTGCTGCTCGGCTACGTCGGCCTGCTCGTCACGCTGTTCCCGTATGCGATTCCTCAGACGATGACGATCTGGGAAGCCGCGGCGCCGCGTTCCAGCCAGACCTTCACGCTGGTCGGCGCAGCGGTTATCCTCCCGATCATCATCGCCTACACGACGATGGGTTACTGGGTATTCCGAGGCAAGGTGCGCCATGAAGACCAGCATTACTACCACCACTGATTCCGCCGAACGCCAGCCCGCCGCGCCGAAGCCGCGCATGCGCGGCTGGATGTGGTTCATCGTCCTGTGGGCGGGCGGCGTGATCGGCGCCGTCACGCTCGGCTACGCGTTCAAGATCTTCATGAACCTGACGCTGTTTGCGGTGAAGTAGCCCCCTGCGTGGCACGCCGGGGCGAATGCCGGACCCGTTCCGCGCCTCTCGCCGCCGGCGTACCGCACTCGACACCGGCGCGCTGCCGTGGCGATCGCATGCCGCGGCTTTCACGCACCGGCGCGTCCCCCGCTCACCGCTCGCACTTCGTCGCGCACATCGCCTTGTCCACTTCCGTGAAGAATGCCTGGTAATACTCGGGCTCCATGACGGTCTTGGTCCGCGAATCGCCGGCGCTGTCCCACACCGTGCGATCGAATCGCGCACGCACGATTGCGACGTGCGCGTTTGCGACATGCGCGTCTGCGACATGCACGTCCCGCCCCGCCCGAACCGTCACGATCGCGGCCACGCGCTCGTGATCGGGCTTGACCGGCAGCATCCCGATGCGGGCCTTCAGCGCGCCGCGCAACAGCTGACGCCACTTCGGGATCAGCGTCTCGCTGCGCCCCGCTTCCACCAGCCCCGAATCGCGATCGACCGTCACCGGCGCATAACCCTGCGCGCGCAGCACGCCGGCCACCGCGTCGAGCGCGCGCGCCTGCGTCGCATCCGCGTAGCGGCGGTCGGTCAGCATGCGCAGTGTCTGCCGCTCGGTATCGGTCAGGTCGACTTCGGTCTGGCTCGAGCTGTAGCGCACCAGCGAGCCGCCGTCGCCGATCTGCCGCTCGTTCTCCGGCTTCGTCGCGCATCCGGTCAGCGCCGCGAAGAGTCCGGCACAGGCGAGCGCCAACGCGCCGCGGCTGCGCACGGGCGGCACGGCGGCCAGACGGTGCGTCGCGCGCCGCGCCTCGCGCCGAAGGCGCAGACGGTAGCGAATTCCGGTTGCCCGGGCGTCGGGTGGCGATATGATCGTCATCGGGGCGTTCTCTCCTGTCGGCGCCATGATAGGGAGGCGCCCCGGCCGCCACAAACGACATTTTTTGACCCACTGTGTAGCTTTTCTTCGCGATCTCACGATGCGCCGATTGCCGCCCCTGAACGCGCTGCGCAGCTTCGAAGCTGCCGGCCGCCTGCAGAGCCTCACCCTCGCCGCCGACGAGCTGAACGTGACCCAGAGCGCGGTCGCGCAGCAGATCCGCGTGCTCGAATCGTTCTTCGGCCAGAAGCTGTTCGAGCGCGACGGACGCTCGATGCGGCTCACGCCGCGTGCGCGGCATTACCTCGTCGACGTCGCGAGCTGCCTCGGCCGGCTCGCGCAGGCGACGGGGCAGATGTTCGAACCCGGCGGCGGCCAGCCGGTGCGGATCAACGCATCCGTCTCGTTCGCGCACGGATGGTTGCTTACGCAACTGGCCGCGTTCCAGGCCGAACATCCGGACATCGACGTGCAACTCGTCACGACGCCCGGCAACGAGCGCGACCAGTTCGACGAAACCTGCGACATCGTGGTCCGCCGCTATACACCGGAGCTGCGCCGCAAAGGGTTCGTGTCGCGGCCGCTGCTCGCGACCGTCGCGGTGCCGGTGTGCGCGCCCGGCCACCCGGTGCTCGACCAGGCGCGCACGCCAGCCGACCTGCGCAACGCGCCGCTGCTGCATTACGCGGGTTTGCCGCAGGCATGGCAATACTGGTTCCACCAGGCGGGCTCGGTCGTCACCGAGACGCTGCGCGGCCCGTTCTATCGCGAGTTCTTCCTGATGACCAAGGCCGCCGCGAGCGGGCTCGGCGTGTGCCTCGCGCCGCGTGCAGTGGTGCGCGACGATCTCGAGCAAGGGCGGCTCGTCGCGCTGTTTCCTGAAGTCCACCTGGAAGCGCCGCCGTTTCATTGCCTGTATCGCGACGACGACGATCCGTCGCTGCGTACGTTCGTCGACTGGCTGTTTGCGCGGGCGGAGGCACTGGAGGGGGCGCCGCCGCAGTAACCCGCGCCGCGCGGGCGACGGCCCGCGTTGCCGATTACGTCAGCGCCGCTCGCGCAGCGCCGCCTCGATCTTCCGGTCGGTTTTGTACTGGCTCAGCGCATACACCGACCAGATCGCGGCCGGCAGCCAGCCGATGATCGTGATTTGCAGGATCAGGCAGATGATTCCGGCGATCGGGCGGCCGATCGTGAAGAACTGGAACCACGGCAGCAGCAGGGCAAGCAGAAGGCGCATGAACAAACCTCTCGGTGCGTCGTTGAACGGGTGATGCGTGGCGAATATGCCGGTGCCTGCTCCGGAATTCAAGCCGTCCGCCGCGATGCGTGCCTGCTACACTCGCGCGTCGTCGAACGAAGCACGACCAGAACAACAACGGAGAGAGAGGGTAATGAACACCCCATCGTCACACTGCGGCGGCAAGCGGCCCGCCATCGCGCCCCCGAAGCAAACCTGGCGCCGCTGCGCGGCGGTCGCGCTCGCCGCCTTCATCGCCGTCGGCGTCGCGCACGCCGGGACGAAGCCGACAACGCGCTACGCGATCAATCTGACCCGCGACAGCGGCAGCGAAATACCGCTGGCCAACGAACCCTACAGCTGGACCACGCACGACGGCAAGGTGCTGGCCGAGGGCGTGACCGACGACAAGGGACGTGCCGCCGTCGCACGGCAGGCAGGCGAGGCGCACTATGTGCTGGAGACCGTCAACACCCGCTGGATCTATACCGTCGACAACGCTTGCTGGACGCACCGCGACGACGCCTTTGCCCGCTGCGCGAAGCTGACCGACGCCGTCAACCTGGTCGCGCAGCGCATGGCCGACAACGCGCGCAACGAGCAGGCCGCCGCCGCCAAGCGCGACGATGCCATGCTCGCCCGTTACCGCGCGGCCGCGGCTGCCAATGACGACGAACTCGTGTGGCTGGGCCCGCTGCCGGCCGAATGGTCGAGGGACGACGTCCAGAAACAGCTCGACGACGTGTACGGCAAGATCAAGCATGAGCTCGACCATCTCGGCAATGCCGACATCGACGTGTCCCGCTTCGTGTGCCGGTCGCCCGACCAGATCGGCCCGTCACCGGACCAGCAGGCCGTGATCGACTACCTGAGCAGCCTGCGCAAACCGGGTTCGACGACGCCCGCGCAGTGGACGGCGCTCGTCGAAGCCGCGCGCAAGGGCAACTGGCTCGCGCGGTTGCAGATCTTCGTCGCGCTCGGCTCGCGCCCGAAAGACGATCTCGTATCGGTCTACCGGCGTATCCAGCTGATGGCGTGGTTGCAGGCGAACCACGTCGGCGCGCTGTACACCTACTACCTGGGCGAACTCGCCGCAACCGGCTATTTCGAAGGGCCCAGCCCCGATGCCACGTCGCCGATTCCGTTGTATGCGGCGATGCGCGGCAGCTACGCGGCGATGAAGCGCGCGGGCGATGCGCTCATGGCTGAGGACGAACCGGAAGCGCAGGCGATCGGCAAGCGCATGCACGATTGCGCGGTGCAAATGATGCCGGTGCTGTTCGCGAAGTAGGCGCGCACCGCCCCTCACGCAGCGCGCAACCGGCCCGCCGCACGGCCGGCGGCGGGCAGTCCTGCGGCGTCGCGTCGCTCAGCGACCGATCCCGAGCCCCGGCAGCACGCCGGTATTCTCGGCCACCACCGCATGCAGCAGGCGCGGGTTCGCGCCGAGCAGCCCGAGGATCGTCGGCGCGACCTGCTTCGTGCCGACCGTGTCGGTCACCGTGCGTGCGCGATGCAGGCCCGGATACGACACGAGCAGGCCGAGGTGGCTGTCGTCCGGCGCGTTGCCGCCGTGCTCCTCGTCCTTCTTCGTGCTCGACGTGTAGATCACGCCCGGATTCGGCTGGACGATGATGTCCGGCGTGCGGCCGTTGGCCGGATCGCCGAAGCGGTCGGCGAGCGCCGCGCCGTACAGGATGTAGGCCTGCGAGCCATCCGCGCAGATCCCCGGCGCGTTGCAGCTCAGGTTCGCCTTCAGCGTCTGCACCACGGCCGTGCGCTGGTTGCGGTCGCGCAGCCAGATCAGGCCGACGTCGTCGGTCTGCACGAAGCCCGTGTCGACCAGGCCCGAACCGTCGTTCAGGTTGCCCGTCGTCGTGTTGTTCTGGCCGAAGTTGCCGTTCGGGTCGAGGTAGTTGTTCGTTTCGAGCAGCTTCGTCAGCGTGTCGCCGTTCTTCACGAGCTTCGTGCGGTCGGTCGGCGACTGGCCATGCTTCGACGTGACGATCACGGCCGTCGACGAATACAGGTTCGCCTGCTTCAGCGCCGCGACGACATGGCCGATCGAGTTGTCGACATACGTGATCGCGTTCGCGACCTGCCCGTTCGGCGTGAAGTTCGCATCCATGTAGCCGCCGCCCTTCGTCACCACCGCCTTCTGCGCGACGCTCAGCGTCTGGAAGTCGGCGCCGAACAGCGTCGGCACCGGCGCGCTCTTCGTGCCCGTCGAGTCGCGGCCGTTGATCTGGTTGATCAGCGCCTGTACGTGCAGGTTGTCGAATTGCGCGGTGTGCGAATAGACGTCCGTGTAGTCCGTCTTCGTCGTCGGGTCGATCGAGTTGATCTCGGTGCGCATCAGATCGTCGACGCCGGTGCCCGACGGCCCGTTCAGCCAGTCGTAGCCCCATGCGTGCTTGTCGGCCCACGCGGTGGTGGCGTTCGGGATGCCGGCCTTCACGGCCTCGAACACCGTGTTGGTCTTCACGTAGTTGTGCGGATAGACCGGCACGCACTTGCCGTTGACCTTCGCGTTCGGGATCGCCTGCGGGTTGAACGCGCCGCCGCCGTTCAGGTGGACGAGCGCGCCGCCGTTCTGGGCATCGATGCCGGTCGTCTCGTCGAACACGACGTTCCAGCCCTGCTTGCCCGAGCAGCTCGTGTCGCCCGGCGCGTACAGGTTGCGGTCGTACGACACGTCGTAGAACAGGCCGGCCGTCTTCGGCGAGCCGCCCGTCACGAGCGCGGCGAGGCCCGGGAACGAATCCGACAGGCCCGGCGTATAGGCATTCGTATACGTCACGCCGTGCTGCGCGAGCACCGCGATGTTCGGGCACGTGTTCGCGCCGATGCAGCGCGCGAGATCCTGCTCGTGCAGGCCGTCGACGCTGATCAGCAGCACGTGCTTCACGACGCGGCTCGCGTGGCCGCGGTCCTCGCCCTGACTGTCGCCGTCCTGCTGCGCCGCGTGCGCACCCGCACCTGCGAGCGCCAGCGCGCCCGCCACCATCGCCACCAACTTCCGCTGCTTACCAAGGAAAGACATGATCACCCCACCTCATCGATTGACGTTGAACTGCGTGACTTGCCAACAAGCGCGCAAAATATCGCTGCGCCGTGGGGCGCTCGCATGAAGCGAGGCTTACTGTTTTCTATCAAACGTAACCAATCGCAAGTGACACGAAGCGGTCGCAAAGGAAGGTGACCCAGCGCACATTGCGACGCGTGCTTTCACCCGCCGGCACCGCGCCGGTGCATCGGTCAAACCGCCCGCGGCGTTACCCGCCGCGCGATTTTTTTTCCGGCTTGGCGCACGACTATTGGCGTGTGATAAAGGGTTTTCCCTGACCCGGAGCACGAGTATGTCGACCCTGGAAGCTCTCCGGTTCGTGCTGGACGATGCACGCACCCCCGAAATCATTCGCCACCACGTCGTCGACGCGTTGCAGTACGCGTTGCGCAACTACGGACAGGTGTTCACCGCGAAGGAAGTCGAATGGCTGGCGCAGTGGGACGACGCGCGTCTGCCGCTGGCCGCGAAGAAGGAATTGGGCAAGCGCGAAGAACCGGCGATCGCCGCGCGCTGAAGGAAGCACGCCGCCGCGCCCGAACGGATGAACGGACGCAGCGGCGGCGGATGGCCGGCTTACTGCAGGCCGAAGTCGACGCGGGTCGTCGCGCCCTTGTCCTCGATGCCCTTCGCGTCGAGCTTCGGCGCGACGACGAACACGCGGCTCGAATCGATCTTGCCGTCGAGGTACTGGCGCACGGCCTGCGCGCGCTGCTGCGCGAGCGCACGCAGCGCGTTGTCGTCGGCCGGCGCGTGCTCGGCGAGCGCCTTCTTCATGTCGGCGTCGGGTAGCGTCTTCTGCAGGCCGATCAGGTTGCGCGGCTTCTTGAAGTCGGCGGCCTTGTACGCGCGCGTCAGGTACTTGCTGTACTCGGCCGGCTCGACCTTCACCGACATCGGGTCGATGCTCTCGCCCTGCCCGACCACGTCCTTCAGCTTCTGCTGGCGCACCAGCCGGTCGACGTACGCGTCGCCGAGCCCCGACGTGTCCTTCGCCGGATCGACGCGGCCGATCAGGTCGAGGCGGATCGACGGCTTCTCGGTCAGCATCTTCACGACGGTGTCGAGCTTCTTCTGCTGCGCGTCGTCGAGCTGGTACGAGCCCGGCGCGAATTCGACATAGCCGAGATCCTCGCCGCCGCTGCCGAACGCATGCGCGAGCAGCGAGAACGGCGACGTGACGGCCTTCGCGATCAGGTTCAGCACCGCGCGCCAGATCAGCCCGCCGACGCTGAACTCCGGATTCGACAGCGAACCGGACACCGGCAGGTTCACGTCGATCTGGCCGCGCGTGTTCTTCAGCAGCGAGATCGCGAGCTTCACCGGCAGCTTGGTCGCCGTGTCGTTCTCCACATGGTCGCCGAACGTGAGCTGGTCGATGAAGATGTGGTTGTTCGCCTTCAACTGGTCGTTCTCGAGCGCGTAATGCAGGTCGACGTTGAGCTTGCCCTTCGTGATCGGGTAGCCGGCGTACTTCGCCGAGTACGGCGTCAGGTTGGTCAGCTCGATGTCGTGCGCGGTCGCGGTGAGGTCGAGCGCCGGCTTCTCGATCAGCGGGTTCACCGAACCCTTGATCGAGATCGGCCCGTTGCCCGCGAGGTTCGCGGCCACGTCGACCGGCGCGGACGTCGTCGAATCCGTGCCGAACGCGCCGACCGTGCCCTTGATTGCGACGAGGTTCGCCGTGTAGTTCGGCTTGATGAAGTTGTCGGTGTACGTGACACGGCCGTTCTGCAGCAGCAACTCGCCGAAATGCATCCGCACCGGGTTCTGCGGCGGCGTCGCCGCCTTCACGACCACCGTCGCGGATGCGGCGGCCGGCGCCGACGCCTGCTGCGCGGCCGCAGCCGATGCTGCCTGGGCGGCGGCCGGCGGCGTCATGCCCGGCGACAGCGGCACCGGTTCGCTCTTGCTCGCATCGCGCGTGAGCGACTGCGCGGGGCCCGACTCCTTCGCGACGACGTCCTTCAGGTTCAGCCGCCCCTGCGCATCGAGCAGCACGCGGCCGTAGAAGTTCGAGAACGTCACGCGCGACGCGTCGACGTCAGTGCCCTTCTCGTCGTAGTTCGCCTTCAGGTTCGTCAGCGCGAGGGAGCGCCAGCCCGCGAACGGGTCGGAGGTCGCCTTGTCGAGCATCCGCACGTCGATCAGCGCGACGTCGCCGCGGTAGGTCGCGCGCGGCGTGTCCTTCACCTGCGCGAACGTGAGGTTGCCCTGCGCGTTGAGCAGCGCGCTGGCGATCGTCGCGTTCAGCGCGCTGCCGAAGTACGGCTCGAACGCGGCTGCATCGAGGCGGTTGCCGTTGATCTTCAGGCCGAGCTTCAGCGGCTGCGCGGTCACGTCGCCCGTCACGTTCAGCGAGCCCTTGCGGTTCAGCGTCGCCTTCAACTGCACGGGCAGCGGCTTGGTCATGTCGTCGCTGATCTTCTGCACCGACAGGTCCAGCGGCTTGATCGCGAGCTTCACCGGGCGCGGCGTCGACAAGTCGGTGAAGTTCGCGGACGAATCCTTCACGTTCAGCGCGTCGATCCGGTAATGCCACGACGGCGCGGCGGCCTCGGCCTTGCGCGCGACCGTGCGCTTCGGCACCGACGCCTGCGCGGGTTCGGCCAGCGCCGCGAGGTCGATCTTGCCGTCCTTCAGGCGCTGCACGTCGAGCGCGAGCCCGCTGGCGTCGACGCTCGCGATCTCCGCGGTGCGCGCGGCCACGTCGACCTTCGCGATCTTCGCGCTCGCGTCGGGCAGCACGATCGCCGGCGCCTTCGCGTCGGGCGTCGCGATCTTCAGCGACTTCAGGCTGATCGTGCTGTCGGCGACCTGCGCGGCGAGCGGCGTCTTGCCCCAGTCGGCCTTGGCATTGACGGTCGCGCCGAGCGTGCCGTCGAGCACGCGCGCACGCGTCGCTTCGCCCAGGTACGGCTGCAACGCCGGCAGCGCGAGCGCGGCGACCGTCAGCTTGCTGTCGGCCTGCTTCTCCGCGAGATTGAAGGTGCCTTCGGCCGTCACGTCGCCGCCGCGCGACAGCGACGTCGACAGCGTGTATTTCGCGGGCGTCTTGCCCTGCATCGAGAAGCCGTCGAGCGTCGCGGCGAGCTTCGTGAGCGACAGCGCGGTCGGCGTCGCCGGCACGCGGTCGTCGACGTTGACCGTGCCGCCGTCGATCGCGAAGTGACGGATCGTCAGGTCGAGCGGCGGCGCCTCCTTCGCGCCGGCTTCGGCCTTCACGCCGCTGGCGGCGGCAACGGCCGCGGCGGAAGCGGCCGCGGCGCCCGACGCCGCCGGCTTCTCGGCGGCCTTCGATGCGGCGGCCGGCTGTGCGGCGAGCTTCTCGACGTTCAATACGCCCTGCTTGTCGCGCGACAGGTCGACCACCGGCTGGTCGATCCGGATCTCGTCGAAGTGCATCGCGTTGCGCAGCGGCTCGAGGCTGGCCGCCGCGACGTGCACGCTACGCGCGGCGAACAGCGGCGCGGATGCGGGATCGGTCACCTTCGCGTCGTTCAGGTCGACGGTGCCCGATACGCGCAGCGCGGGCGTCTCGCCGCTCATCACGAAGTTGACCTTGAGGTCGCTGCTCAGCAGGCCGCTCGTCACGGCCACCGGCAGCTTCGCCGGCACGTACGAGATCAGCTTCGGCACGTCGAGGCCGTCGAATTTCAGCGCGATCTCCGATTCGCGCGACTGCGCGAACGGCTTGGTCTTGCCGTCGATCGCGATCGGGCTGCCGTCGAAGCGTGCGCGCAGCTTCGGTTCGACGAAGATGTCGGTCTTCGATGCCAGCGTCGCGATATACGGAATGCCGAGCGTCCAGTTGTCGACGACGTGCTTTTCGTTCAGCAGGCGGTCGTCGAAATCGATCCGGCCGTTGTTGACCTGGATGTTCGACACCGAGAACTGCGTCGGCTTGCTTTCGGGTTTCGGCGACGGCGTCGAGAACTTCTCGATCAGGTCGGTGAAGTTGAAGCGCTGCGCGTCGTAGCGGACGATATGAAAGCGCGGCGAATCGAGGCGGACTTCATTGACGATCGGCGCGCCGCGGAACAGCGACGACCACGACGGCCGCACGACGAGCTTCGCGATGTCGATGAAGTCGCCCTGCCCGCCTTTGTCGCCGAGGTGGATGCCGTCGGCTTCGAGGTTCAGCGTGTACGGGTTCAGCGCGATGCGCTGGATCGTGGCGGGCCGGTCGAGCTGCTGGCTCAACTGCTGTTCGGCGATATGGCGGATCAGCGGCGGCGCCGCGAAGAACCCGAGCAGTCCGAATAAAACGAGGAAGATCAGCAGGCCGATGCCGATGCGCCGGGTGCGGCGCGAGCGGGCAACGCCACCGAGGGCATGGAGGGTCGAGGATACGGTTTCTTTGTCTGCGCTTGCCATGCTTGAATGCCTCGGGATGGAATGCCGGGCCGCACCGGACAACCGGGCGGCCACGCACGCTATCCCGAAAGTATAGGCTCAGGAGGTGACGGTACGGGGTTCGGGCGCCGTCGCGCCCGCCGGTCGGACAACGCCGCCGGTCATCCGTTCATTTCCGGACGATGACGGGCGGCATCCACGACCCGTCGCTCGCCTGCGGCTTCGGTGCGTACAGGCGCAATGCGAGTGCGAAATCGGCGCGCGGCGCCGGCAGCCAGTTGGCCGCGTGCGTGCCGCCCGGCGACGCCGACACGACGATGTCGATCGAGCCGTCGTGGTTGCGGCGCAGCCGGTCGCGATCGCCGAGCGAGCGGCGCGCCGATCCGACGTCGGGCAGCGCGCCGTTCGTCGAATAGGGCGTGAGCGTCCAGAACGCGCGCACCGGCGGCAGCGCGCCCGGCGCGAAATGCAGCATGTAGCGGTTCGCACCGTTCAGCGGATGGCCGTCGCTGTCGACGCGGACGACCGCGAGCGTTTCGTCGTCGCGCGTCGCGGTGCCGAATTGCGTGTAGCCCGCGTATGCGCGCAGCGTGTAATCCTGGCCGTACTTGCCGGCCGTATCGCCGATCCAGCTCCAGCCGTTCGCGTTCAGCAGGTTCGACGGCGGCGTCGCGAGGCGCGCGCGCGCCTCGGCCACGCCGGCCGTCGCGGCCGCAAGGCGGTCGCCCGTCCACAGTACCGGGTAGCCGGCCGACACGCCGATGTCGCCGAGCAACGCCTGCGCGTGCGCGTCGTCGGCCGGTGCCGGGTTGTCCTGAAGCGCCTGCGCGAAGCGCGTGAAGAACGCCTTCGGGTCGAGCGCGGCCACCTGCTCGGCCGGCGTGCCGCCGCCCACCGCTTCGGACGGCGCGCTGCCCGCATGGACCGCGACCGACGCGCCGCGCGCGGCGCCCGTGTAGACCGACAGCGGCACCACGCGGATCGCGCGCTGCAGTTTCTTCACGTTCGTCAGGTCGCGCCCGCCGCTCGTCTGCAGCCGGACTTCGAGCCACGCGTTGGCCGACGGGACGTCGATCCTGACCGCGCCCTTCGGCAGCGTGCCCTGCCAGTCCTTTGCGGCGAAGGCAATCGTTTGCGATCGCGCGCCGCCGCGGACACCGCGTGCCGCCACGCTCGACCCCGACCACAGCACGTTGGTCCACATGTCGAGCGCACGCGCGTCCCAGTAGCGGCCGCGCGTGTCGGGCAGCGTGACGATCACGGGTTCGGCGGCGACGTCGAGCCAGCCGGTCGAGTCGAGCGTGTCGACGCCCGGCAGCGGCGGATTGACCGCGCCGACAGGCGGCAGCGCCTGCGCGTGGCGCAGCGTGTTGAGGGGCGCCTGCCCCGGTTGCGCGCCGTCGCCGCCCGTCGCCGCTTCCTTCGCGACGTCCATCAGCACGAGCGGATACGCATAAACATAGGAGTCGGCGACTTCCGCGCGCATCCAGCCGGTTTTCCGCTGGATCGCATCCGGTTGCGACGCGCACCCCGCCAGCAGCGCCGCCATGGCCAGCGGCACGCACGCGCGCCGCAGAGCCACGGATTCTCGTAGGTTTTCAATCATCGATTCTGGCCGAATATTCTTTCTTTTCAGTCAACGCCCGGTTCGGCTCGAAAACGGCGAACCCGGGCACCTCAGCCCGCCCGGATGGCCGTTTCGTCACGTTTCGCTACGGTGGGCGCTGATGTCAGCGCCGGTATCATAGCGCCTAAGGGCATCCCCCAATATGCCGAATAACAGGCGGGGCCTAGCTGCGGCATGGGGACGCCGCCGATATTTCGTCCGAGCCCCCAATCAATCGGGGCGAGATCGCATCGGTTTCGGCCTGTGCGGGCGCGATCCGAACGCGAATCGAACCGCCGCCCAGGTTGACAGATGGTGTCACTATTGACACCATTCGGTATGGCACGCGAATGGAAGCTCCTCGAGCAAATGAGGTGCGAGCCCGCGAACGTGCGATTCAACGATCTGTTCAAGGTCTGCGAGGCGCACTTCGGACCGGCCCGCCAATCCGGTTCCAGCCATGCCATTTTCAAGACACCGTGGCAAGGCGACCCCCGAGTGACTATCCAGAACGATCAAGGGAAAGCAAAGGCTGATCAGGTGCGGCAGGTTCTCGACGCGATCGATCGGCTGAAGGAACAGAAATCATGAACCAAGACCACTTTACGTACCGCGTGACGTGGTCCCCGGAGGACGGGGAGCACGTCGGCCTGTGCGCGGAGTTCCCTTCTCTTTCGTGGCTCGACGGCACACCGGAAGGCGCGCTGGCCGGCATTCGCCGGCTCGTCGCCGAGGTCGTGCGCGACCTGACCGCGAACGGAGAGAAAGTGCCCGAGCCGATCGCCGACCGAACCTACAGCGGCGAATTCAAGGTTCGCATCCCGCCGCAGGCGCACCGCGCGCTGGTGATCCAGGCCGCCGAACAAGGCGTCAGCCTGAATCGTCTCGCGAGCGCCAAGCTCTGCGCCTGACCGCGCCATCGCGCTCGCCAGTATGAGTTGCCCGGCTTTCCGTCTGGAGGCCGGGCGTCTGACTTTTCGGGACCGTGGCACCCTGTGTGCATCGACGACCTCGCACCGATCCGCTCGACCTGCGTCACATCGTCATCGCCGCTTGACCTTACCATCATGGGAATGTTGATACTGGAACCATTCGCGGCATGAACCGCGCATTTGGGGAATCCGACATGACTGAACCACTCGCCTCCGCCGCACTGCAAACCATCGAACTGAGCGTCGACGGCATGCATTGCGGCGGCTGCACGGGCCGCGTGCAGCGCGCGCTGGCCGCCGTGCCGGGCGTCGTCGACGCGACGGTCGATCTCGATGGCCACTCGGCGACCGTGACCGCGCAGGAAACGATCGACGCCGCGCAACTCGTCGATGCGGTCGGCGCTGCCGGCTACCGTGCGGCCGTGCGCGAGCCGGCGCTCGAAACCGCTGTGCCCGTGCCTCGTGCCGAAGCGTCGCCCGCACCGGCGGCCACAGCCGTTTCGACCACGAGCCAGCCGCTTCCGGCTGAAACCACGATCGAACTCGATATCGACGGCATGACCTGTGCGTCGTGCGTGTCGCGGGTCGAAAAGGCGCTGGCGAAGGTGCCGGGTGTCACGCGTGCGTCGGTCAATCTGGCAACCGAACGCGCCACCGTCGATGCCACGGCAGACGTTTCCGCCGCGCGACTGGTGGAAACCGTGAAACAAGCCGGCTACGGCGCAACGCCGACCATAACGGATGCCGGCGTCGCCACGTTCGTCCCTTCCCCGCCTGCCGCGCCCGCCAGCATCGAACTCGACATCGACGGGATGACCTGCGCGTCCTGCGTGTCGCGTGTCGAAAAGGCGCTGGCGAAGGTGCCGGGCGTCACGCGCGCGTCGGTCAACCTTGCGACCGAGCGAGCCACCATCGACGCGACACCCGACGTGACCGCCGCACGGCTCGCCGAAGCCGTGACACAAGCCGGCTATGGCGCGACGCCGGTTGCCGGCGCGGCCATCCCGCCGACAGCCTCCACGGCCTCCGCCGATCTCGAACTCGACATCGGCGGGATGACCTGCGCGTCCTGCGCCGGCCGCGTCGAAAAGGCGCTGGCCGCCGTGCCGGGCGTCGCGCGCGCCTCCGTCAACCTCGCGACCGAGCGCGCATCGGTGCATGGCGCCGGCGCGCTCGACGCCGCCACGCTGATCGCCGCCGTCACCACCGCCGGCTACCGCGCGTCGCTCGCCGCCGCGTCATCGGCCGTTGCCACGGCCGGCGCTGACGCGCGACCGGCCAACGCCGCGCAGGACCCCGATGCGCGCAAGCGCCGCGAAGCGATTCGCGAACGCAACCTGGTGATCGGGGCCGCCGTGCTGAGCGCGCCGCTCGTCGCGCCGATGCTCGTCGCGCCGTTCGGCGTCGACCTGATGCTGAACGGCTGGCTCCAGCTCGTGCTCGCATCGATCGTCCAGTTCGGCTTTGGCGCGCGCTTCTATCGTGCCGCCTGGCATGCGGTGAAGGCGCGCGCCGGCAACATGGACCTGCTCGTCGCGCTCGGCACGTCGGCCGCGTACGGGCTGAGCCTGTGGATGCTGCTGCGCGACCCCGCACATCCCGGCCACCTGTATTTCGAGGCGTCGGCCGTCATCGTCACGCTGGTGCGCTTCGGCAAATGGCTCGAATCGCGCGCGAAGCGCCAGACCACCGACGCGATCCGCGCGCTGAACGCGCTGCGGCCCGACCGGGCGCGCGTCGTCGAGCACGGCGTCGAGCGCGACGTGCCGCTGGCGCAGGTGCGCGTCGGCACCCGCGTCAGCATCCGCCCCGGCGAACGCGTGCCCGTCGACGGCCGGATCGTGTCGGGCCGCTCGCACATCGACGAATCGCTGATCACCGGCGAAAGCCTGCCGGTACCGAAGGACGACGGCGACCCCGTCACGGCCGGCTCGATCAACGGTGAAGGCGCGCTCGTCGTCGAAACCACCGCGATCGGCGCGGAGACGACGCTCGCGCGCATCATCCGCCTCGTCGAATCCGCGCAGGCCGAGAAAGCGCCGATCCAGCGGCTCGTCGATCGCGTGAGCGAGGTGTTCGTGCCGGCGATCCTCGGCATCGCGGTGCTGACGCTGGCCGGCTGGCTGATCGCCGGCGCCGGGACGGAAACCGCGATCCTCAACGCGGTCGCGGTGCTCGTCATCGCGTGCCCGTGCGCGCTCGGCCTCGCGACACCCGCCGCGATCATGGCCGGCACGGGTGTCGCGGCCCGGCACGGCGTGCTGATCAAGGATGCGCAAGCGCTCGAACTCGCGCAGCGCGCGACCGTGATCGCGTTCGACAAGACCGGCACGCTGACCGAAGGCAAGCCGTCCGTGACGGCGTTCGAAGCCGTTGGCGTGCCGCATGACGAAGCGCTCGCGCTCGCGGCAGCGGTGCAGCGCCAGAGCGACCATCCGCTCGCGCGCGCCGTGGTCGCCGCGCACGACGCCGACGTTGCCGCGCGCGGCAATGCGGTGCCGTCGGCCATCGCGGCCGATGCGCG
>NZ_JAAGPM010000112.1:0-26338 GCF_017104865.1 Burkholderia sp. Ac-20349 | reverse complement strand
TCGTCCGCGTCGTACTTCCTCGCGGCCGGCGCGCTTGGCGGCGGCCCGCTGCGCGTCGAAGGCGTGGGGCGTGCGAGCATCCAGGGCGATGTCGGCTTCGCGAATGCGCTGATGCAGATGGGCGCGAGTGTGGCGGCACGCGGCCGGCCACGGTAGTGCCGCCTTGCGCAGATTTGTTATACGCTTCACGCATGACCGAAAAATCTCCCTTCTCCCATGCTGCTGGCGGGTCTCCGCGCGTTCAGGCGGTGCCGGTGGACGGCGCTGGCTATCGTTTCGAGCTGATGGAAACCTTCGTGCGCATAGTCGAGGCCGGCAGTCTGTCGGCCGCTGCCGCGCAACTGAATACGACGCAGCCGACGATCAGCCGGCGGCTGCAGGCGCTCGAACGCTCGCTCGGCATGCGGCTGCTGCAGCGCACGACGCACACGATGCGGCTGACCGTCGACGGCGAGCGCTGCTTCAAGCGCGCGAAGGAGTTGCTGGCGAACTGGGCGGCGTTCGAGGCCGATCTGCGCGGTGCACAGGAGGAGCCCGACGGGCTGTTGCGGGTCGCGGTGCCGCACGCGTTCGGCCAGGAGCGTTTCGTTGCGCCGATCGCGCGGTTCCTGCGCGACTATCCGCGCGTGTCGGTCGAGTGGTTGCTGCAGGACGAAGTGCGGGATTTCGTCGGCAGCGGCATCGATTGCGCGATCCAGGTGGGCGAGCCGACCGATCCGGCCGTCGTCGCGATCCGGCTCTCGAAGGTGCCGCGCTTCGTGGTCGCCGCGCCGTCCGTGCTGAACGGTGCCGATGTGCCGGCCGACCCCGACGCGCTGGCCGCGTTGCCGTGGCTGTCGCTGCGCACGTACTACCGCACCGAGCTGGCGCTCACGCATTCGGTCACGGGCGAAACGCAGCGCATCGCGATCCGCCCGCGCTTCACGACCGCGAACCTGTACGCGCTGCGCAGCGCGGCGTTGCTGGGCGTGGGCGCGTGCGTCGGCTCGTCATGGATGCTGGCCGACCACCTCGCGCGTGGTGAACTCGTCCATCTCGCGCCCGCGTGGCAGGCCGCGCCGCTGCCCGTCTACCTGACCTACCCGCATGCGCAGTTCTATCCGTCGCGGCTCGTGCGGTTTGCCGCGATGATGCGGGAGGCCGTGCCGGGGCTCGTCGAAGGGCGCGACGCCTGACGCGGGATGCGGAATGCGCCGCGAGCGCCGCGCGGCTGCGACGCCGTCAGCCGCGCCGGATCCCTTCGGGCAGCGCGCTGATGCGGCGCACCTCGGGCGAATCGAGCCACGCGCGCGACGTCGCGCAGTCGGCGAACATGTCGGTCGCGTCCTCGCCCCAGAACAGGTCGCCGTCGAGTTCGAAGGTCGGCACGCCGAATACGCCGTGCGCGATCGCATCATCGGTGTTCGCGCGCAGCGCGTCCTTCACCGGCTGGGCGTCGACGGCCGTCACGCCTTCCGGAAAGCCGACGGCTTCGCACAGCGCGGCGAAGCCTTCCGGTGTCGACACGTCCTGGCCGTCGCGCCAGATATGCCGGAAGATCCGCCGGATCGCGTCGGGCGAGTTGCCCATCGCGATCGCGAGGCGCAGCGGCTTGATCGGATTGAACGGATGCGCGGGCGGCATCCGGAACGGAATGCCGAGCTTGTCCGCGCGATATTGCGCGTGGCGATAGGTGAAGACGCGTTTCGCCGCGATCTCGGCCGGTGCTTTCTGGCCCCAGTGTGCAAGCAGTGCGCCGAGCACGATGGGCCGCGGTTCGAACGCGGCGGCTGGCGGGAGCTGGTCGAACCGTTCCTGCTGCAGATAGGCGAACGGCGAAACGAAATCGAAATACCAGGTGGCGGTGCGTGCGGCGTTCATCGCGAGCGTCTCCTCGTGCGGGTCCGGATGGATCGGGTGCGGGCCAGTGTCGCACGCGGCGGCGCTTTGCGCTGCCGCATCGCATCCCGCCGCCGGCACGAACGGCCGCTACGCGGCCTCCACCAGCGCCGCGAGTCTCGCCAGCGCCATTTGCCAGCCGGTCTCGTTGTCGGCGGCCGGCACACCGGGTGGCACCCCGTCGTGCACGGCGTCGACGCGCGTGCCGCCCGCTTCGTCGGACAGCGTGATCGTGATCGTCATCGCGCCGCGCAGCATCGGATCGTCGGTCTCGAACACGTCGATCTCGACGATCTGCTCGTCCGGCACGAGCGTGACGAAGCGGCCGTGATAGGTATCGGTGTGCGCGGCGGTCTTGCCGGTGCCGGCCGACGGCGCGTCGTAGCTCAGCGACACGCGCAGCGCGCCGCCTTCGCGCGCGTCGTACGCATGCACGCGGCACGTCATGCCGTCGGGCACCTTCCATTGCTCGACCGCGTGCGGATCGAGCAACGCACGGTAGACGCGCCCGCGCGGGGCGTTCAGGTGCCGGCTGACCCGGGTCGAATGCGTGTGCAACATGTTGCCTCCCGCGGAGCACGCGCGACGGTGCACGCCGGAGGCCGGCGTGTCGTCATGCTTCCTTCAGGAATCCTAGGCGCGCGGGAGGCGGCATGCAATGACCGCACACGCGGCCGCGCTCAGCGCAGCTCGGCCGCGAAGGCGTCGAGCTGGGTGATGCAGGTGTTCCAGCCCTCGAAGAAGCCGAGCGCTTCATGACGCTCGCGCGTCGCGGCGTCCGGATGCATCACGCGTGCTTCGTAGCGGCTGCCCGCATCGTCGTCGGCCATCGTGATGATCGCCGTGAAGCCCATCCACGGCGCCTGCGGCCGCCAGCCGCCCGCGAGCATCGACGTGAACGCGATGCGCGATTCGGGCACGATCTCGAGGAAGCAGCCGGGATTGTCGCTCGTGCCGCCGTCGGGGCCGCGCATGAACGTGTGGAAGGCACCGCCCGGCCGCAGGTCGAACGCGCGCACTTCGGTGGTCCACGGTTTCGGGCACCACCATTCCTTCAGCAGTTCGGGGTCGGTCCACGCACGCCACAGCGCGTGGCGCGGCGCGCGCAGCGTGCGCGTGATGACGAGATCGAGGGTTTCAACGGGTTCGACGGGGCTTGCTGACATCTTGCTCCTCCTGGTAACGGCGTTCGATGAATTCGACGAGACGATCGGATCGGGCTTCCCACAACGCGCGCTGCTCGGCGAGCCATGCTTCGGCCTCGCTCAGCCGGCTGCCGACCAGCGTGCAGGTGCGCGAGCGGCCGGCTTTCCGGGTCTGCACGAGGCCGCTGCGCTCGAGCACCGCGACGTGCTTCATGAACGACGGCAGTGCCATGTCGAACGGCGCGGCCAGCGCGGAGACGGTCCGTTCGCCGTGGCCGAGCGCACTGACGATCGCGCAGCGCGTCGGATCGGCGAGGGCGTGGAAGACGTCGCTGATGTCGGGTTGAAGGTTAGCCATGTGGCTAAGTATAGGGGAGCTGAACGGCGATGCAACGGAAATTTTCGTCGCGTAGGATGTTGGGGCGGTAACACGCGCCGACCGGGCGCGGCGTCGCCGCGCGCCTGCCGCCGTTGCGCGAGCCGCGACGGCCGGCCGGGGTTCCTTCCGATCCGGGCGCACGCCGAACCTGCGCGTGCGGCCTATCTGACTACCGGAGATGGCATGACCGAATCCGTTACCGTCCGCCGCGTCGACGCGGGCGAAGCGATGACCTGCGTCGATGCGCTGGCCGACGTGCTGATCGATTGCGTCGAGGGCGGTGCGTCCGTCAGCTTCATGTTGCCGATCGCCAGGCCGACCGCCGTCGCGTTCTGGACCCGCGTCGCCGACGGCGTCGCGAACGGCGAGCGCATCCTGCTCGTTGCCGAGGATGCGGCCGGCCGGATCCTCGGCACCGTGCAGGTCGTGACCGCGCAGCCCGAGAACCAGCCGCATCGCGCGGATATCTCGAAGATGCTCGTGTCGCGGCATGCGCGCCGGCAGGGCATCGCCGCGCGGCTGATGGCGGCGGCCGACGCGGCCGCGCGCGACGCCGGCAAGACCGTGCTCGTGCTCGACACGGTGACGGGCGGCGATGCCGAGCGGCTGTACGAGCGGGCCGGCTGGCAGCGCGTCGGTGTCGTGCCGAACTTTGCGTTGATGCCCGACGGCACGCTCTGCGCGACCACGTATTTCCACAAGCAGCTGGCGTAGCGGGGCGGGGGCCCGCCGGCCGTACATGGCCCGGCTTCCCTGCCTGATCGATCAGAACACGAACCCGACCGATGAAACGCGGCCACGTTACGCTGGCCGTTGCCGGTCGACTCGTCGCGCTGCCGATTGCCGCGGATGCGCTCGTCCAGCCGCTGCGCGTTGCCGCGCCCGCGCCGGTTCCCGGTGTGTCTTGCCCGAGCGCCGACATCTGCATCGACGATCCCCCGAAGCTCGCCGACGCGCGGCAGCGCTACCGCGCCCCCTACGCGCACGCGGCGGCGGCCGTCGGTCCGGTCCAGACGCCGCCGTGCCTGGAGTTCTGCTCGCCCTCGCGTGCGCCGATGCGTTCGACCTTGGCGCGTGCGCCGCGCTGACGCCCGGGACTACCCAGACCCTAAGTTTCGGAACGTTGGTTCATGCCGCGCACGCAAGCCGCTCTTTTTTCGTCTCCCGACGGTGCGCTGTCAGTGCCTGTCTACGTGCCAGTCGCAAGCCGGTTCCGATAGTCCCGGGGTGAGCATTTCATGATTCGCTTGAAGGCGCTGCTGAAGGCACTGTCGGATTCGTAGCCCAGCGCCTGCGCGATCGAAGAAATCGTAAGGTGGTCTTTTCTCAACGATCGGGTTGCGAGATGAATGCGCCAACGCAATACATACTCCAGCGGCGGCAGGCCGGCCACTTGTTTGAACCGCAGCGCGAGCGTGGATCGTGAAACGCCGGCCACCTGTGCCAGGGCCTGCACCGTCCATCGTTTCGTGGGATCGGTATGAATCGCCTGAATGGCGGTGCTAATACATGGCTCGGCCAAGGCCGCAAGCCAGCTCGGCGTACCGCTTCCTTCTCCCGCGAGGTAGATGCGCAAGACCTGCACCAGCATAAGATGACCAAGATGCTGCGTCACCAAGGCACTGCCCGGGGAGGGGCTGGCGAGTTCGTGAGCGAGCCGTTGCAACGCCCATCGCAACACGGCGGCTTGATCCGAATCACTTTTGACGACGATGATCGCCGGCAGGCTATCCAACAGGAGATCGGCTTCGCCACCGAAGGTAAAGCGGCTGCCAATCAAAAAGCAGTCCTCTGCATTGCCGTAGTGTGCGATGTCGTTGACGGCATCGCGATACAGGTCTTCGGCGTCGACGGCCGGTGACGAAAGGTCGCTGCCTATCAGGACCGGGCCGCTACGGGACACCAGGAAGCAATCGCCGGCCTCCAGCCGTATCGGATGCTCGGCGCCTTTCATGGCCAGCCAGCACGCACCGTGGACCACAGCATTGAACTTGATGCCATCGGGGGCGGGGAAGCGGACTACCCAGTCGCCGCCAGCTTTCAACCCACCAAAAAAGGAACTTTGGGTACTCAACAGGGAAAGGACTTCCGATAGTGGATCCATGTCTGAATTCGGACGATCTCGATAGAAAGTTGGAATTTGCTGCGTTTCCGGTCAGGAGCTTACTCCGGAGAAATTCAAACCGGGTTACAGCGGCCGATCGCGTGACGGTGCGATTCGATCCGACTTGAGGGAGAGTGGCATGACTCACGCGACACGCGCGGGTTGTACGGAGGTCGTCCGTATCGAACGGCTGGTTTCGGACGATCGCGACAGGATCCCGGACGTAGTGATATTCACTGTCCGTGTCGACGCTCGCACAATACCCGTCAGCAAGCTTATCCGTTCGATTTTGTGAGGCGAGGACACGCAATGACCAACAGACAGATTCCCATTCACTCCGGTTTCGGCGCCACCACGACGGCAGCGGAGGTGCTGGAAGGCATCGATCTGGCCGAAACCGTGGCGCTGGTGACGGGAGGGCATTCGGGCCTGGGGCTTGAAACGACGCGTGCACTGGTGGGCGCGGGGGCTCGGGTCATCGTCGCGGCGCGTGATCCGGCGACCGCCAGGAAGCAGGTCGGCGATCTTGAGAACGTCGACATTCGTCCACTGGACCTTGCCGATCTTGCGAGTGTGCGGCAGTTCTCGAAGAGCCTGCTGGCGACAGGTACGCTCCTGCATCTCCTGATCGCCAATGCCGGGGTCATGGCTTGCCCGGAAACGCGTGTCGGGAAAGGATGGGAAGCGCAATTTGCCATCAATCACCTGGGGCACTACGCATTGGTGAACCTGCTGTGGCCGGCGCTGCAAGGTGGCGCCCGAGTCGTCGTTTTATCTTCGTCCGGCCATCAAGTTTCCGGGATACGTTGGGACGACGTACAGTTTGAGCACGGCTACGACAAGTGGCTGGCATACGGCCAATCAAAAACGGCAAATGCATTGTTTGCGGTCCATTTGGACCGGCTTGGTCGCGGAGCAGGCGTGCGGGCGTTTGCGCTGCATCCCGGCATGATACCGACACCGCTCCAGCGTTACCTCCCGAGAGAGGAGATGATCGCACTCGACTGGATGAACGAAGCGGGAGAACCGGCGCACCCGGAAATGCTCAAGACACCGAATCAAGGTGCGGCAACTCAAGTATGGGCGGCCACGTCTCCGTCGCTGGATGGCTTGGGCGGCTTGTATTGCGAAGATTGTGATATCGCGCGGTTGCATGATGGCGATCAACCGGCCCCTGTCGGTGTGAAGCCGCATGCGATCGATCCGCAGCAAGCCAGGCGTCTCTGGGCGCTCTCGGCGGAACTCACGGGCATCAACGCGTTCGCGGGAAAGTCCTGATTGATGTGCGCGCACTCGGCTTCGGCAACGCACGGCCGTCGCGCGCGATGGCGTCTTTCCCGGCGGTACGCCGGTTTTCCCCTGCGGAGACAATCAACATGCCTACCTCGTTTGTCCTGAACGGCAAGAACGTCACGCTCGACGCCGATCCGTCGATGCCCGTCCTCTGGGCGATTCGCGAACACGCGGGCCTGACTGGCACGAAGTTCGGCTGCGGCATGGCGCAGTGCGGCGCGTGCACGGTGCATCTCGAAGGCCAGGCCGTGCGCTCGTGCGTGCTGCCGCTCGCCGGCATCGCGGGCAAGCACATCACGACGATCGAAGGCCTGCGGAGCAAGCCCGCGCGGGCCGTGCAGGCGGCCTGGGTCAAGCTGCAGGTGCCGCAATGCGGCTACTGCCAGTCGGGCCAGATCATGTCGGCCACCGCGCTGCTCGAACAGAACCCGAAGCCGACCGACGCGGACATCGACGCCGCGATGAACGGCAACCTGTGCCGCTGTGCGACCTACGTCCGCATCCGGGCGGCGATCCACGACGCGGCCGCAACGCTGGGAGCGTGACCATGGCGATCGAACCCGACAACACCGGTTCGGCGCGCCCGTCGCGCCGCACGTTCCTGAAGGCCGCGGGCGCCGCGGCCGCCGTCAGCCTGACCATCGGCTTCGAATGGGCCGGCCTCGGCCGCCGCGCGCTGGCGGCGACGGCCCCCGCCGCCGACTTCGCGCCGAACGCGTTCCTGCGCATCACGCCCGACGGCGCCGTCACGGTCATCGCGAAGCACGTCGAGATGGGGCAGGGCGCGTATACGGGCATCGCGACGATCGTCGCCGAGGAGCTCGATGCCGACTGGTCGAGCGTGCGCGTCGAAAGTGCGCCCGCCGACGCGAAACGCTACGCGAACCTCGCGTTCGGCACGATGCAGACCACAGGTGGCAGTTCGGCGATGGCGAACTCGTGGCAGCAACTGCGCGAAGCCGGAGGCAAGGCGCGCGCGATGCTTGTGTCGGTTGCCGCCCGCCGCTGGAAGGTGCGGGAGTCGACACTGACGACTCGGAACGGCGTTGTCACGCACGCGGAAAGTGGCAGGCACGCGAGCTATGGTTCGTTGGTGCAGGAGGCGGCGCGACTGCCGGTACCGGACAAGGTCACGCTGAAACAGCCGGCCGATTTCAAACTGATCGGCCACAAGATTCCGCGCGTGGATGCGTCGGCGAAATCGAACGGCACCGCGCACTTCACGCTCGACACCACCTTCCCCGGCATGCGCGTCGCGCTGCTGCAGCGCCCGCCGCGCTTCGGCGCGAAGGTGAAATCGTTCGACGCGACAGCGGCCAAGGCCGTGCCGGGCGTCGTGTCGGTCGTGCAGGTGCCGGGCGGCGTCGCGGTCGTCGGAACCGGCTTCTGGGCCGCGAAACGCGGTCGCGATGCGCTGAAGATCGACTGGGACGAGGCGAACGCCGAAAAGCGCAGCTCGGACGAGATCATGCGCGAATACCGGCAGCTCGCCGACAAGCCGGGCACATCGGCACGCAAGGACGGCGATGCCGACGCGGCGATCGCGGGCGCCGCGCGCAAGATCGGCGCGACGTACGAATTCCCGTATCTCGCGCACGCGCCGATGGAGCCGCTCGACGCGGTCGTCAAGCTGACGGCCAACGGCTGCGAGATCTGGGCCGGCGACCAGTCCCAGACGATCGACCAGGCTAATGCCGCGCGGGTCGCGGGCCTGAAGCCCGAGCAGGTTCAGATCCACACGCTGTACGCGGGCGGCAGCTTCGGCCGGCGCGCGAACGCGTGGTCGGACTACGTGGTCGAGGCCGTGTCGATCGCGAAGGCGCTCGGCGCGGACGGCAAGCCCGTCAAGCTGCAGTGGACCCGCGAGGACGACATCCGGGGCGGCTTCTACCGGCCGATGTACTTCCACAAGCTCGACGCGGGGCTGACCGCGGACGGCAAGCTGGTCGGCTGGCGCCACCGGATCGTCGGCCAGTCGATCTTCTCCGGCACTCCGTTCGAGAAGGTGATGGTCAAGAACGGCATCGACGCGACGTCGGTCGAGGGCGCGGCCAACCTGCCGTACGCCGTGCCGAACGTGTCGGTCGAGCTCACCACCACCAAGGTTGGCCTGCCCGTGCTGTGGTGGCGCGTGGTCGGCAGCTCGCACACGGCTTACGCGGTCGAGGCGTTCATCGACGAAGCCGCGCACACCGCTGGCAAGGATCCGTACGCGTTCCGCCGCGACCTGCTCGAGAAGGAGCCGCGCATGCGCGCGGTGCTGGACCTGGCCGCGCAGAAGGCCGGCTGGGATCCGGCCAAGCCGCTGCCGAAGGGCCGCGGGCGCGGGATCGCGGTCGCCGAGGCGTTCAAGAGCTATGTCGCGCAGGTGGCCGAGGTGTCGGTCGATGCGGACGGCAAGGTGAAGGTCGAGCGCGTGGTGTGCGCGGTCGATTGCGGGATCGCGATCAATCCGGACATCGTCGCCGCGCAGATGGAAGGCGGCATCGGCTTCGGGCTCGGCGCGGTGATGCACAGCGCGATCACGCTGAAGGACGGCCAGGTCGAGCAGCGCAACTTCGACGGCTACCAGGTGCTGCGCATCGCGGAGATGCCGAAGGTCGAAGTACATATCGTGCCGTCGGCCGAAGCCCCGACCGGGGTCGGTGAGCTGAGCGTTGCGCCGATCGGGCCGGTGGTGGCGAACGCAATCTTCGCGGCGACGGGCAAGCGGCACTACGTGCTGCCGTTCAGCTCGGTGGAAGCCGGCCACGCGGCGTGACGGGGGGGGCGGGCACGATGGCCTCGCGCCCGAGTCCCGCAGGTCAGGATCGCGCGGCGGTTGGCGCTGCGTTCGATGCATCGCGCACGGTGAATGGGGGATTCATGGAGATCTGTAAAGCAATGACGAATACGTTGGCGTTCTGGAAGGGCTTCATTGCCAATCCGAGGCGTGTGTCCGCAATCGCGCCATCCGGTTCCGCGCTTGCCGAACTCATTACGCGCGAAGTTGCCGTTCATCACGCACCGGTGATCGAACTGGGACCCGGCACCGGCGTATTCACGCATCGTCTGATCGAGCGGGGCATTCCGGAAAATCGTCTCGCTCTGATCGAATCAGGCAGCGAATTCGCAGACCAGCTCGCAGGCCGGTTCCCACGCGCGACAGTGCTCAATGTCGACGCAGGACGTTTAGGGCGGATCGAACTCTTTGGCGGCGTGGCAGCGGGCGCGGTGGTGAGCGGGCTGCCGTTATTGTCGATGCCCGTGAAGTCCGTGCTGCGAATTCTATTCGGCGCATTCGCGCATCTGCATCCGCGCGGCGCTTTTTATCAATTTACTTATGGGCCGCACTGCCCCGTCCCGAGACTCGTGCTCGAGCGGCTGGGTTTGCGTGCCAGTCGCATCGGCTGGGTGTTCTGGAACCTGCCACCCGCGTCGGTATACCGGATCACTCGCCGAGCGCATTCCTTCGATATTCGAACCCGCCATCTCAAGCCCTGAAATCGCTCGTAGATGCCGCGCGGTTCGCGGGCATGACGCTCGCGTCGCCGTTGCTCGCGCTGCTCGAACGCGCGAGCCCGGGGCACGTTGCCTGATATGCAGGGTTTGGCTCAGCCGTTTGCAGCGGAGTTCGGCCGCCGGATGGCCGGCGCATCGCCCATTCGCCACCGGCTGACGAGACTCAAGCCCATCCCGGCCGTGACGATCGCGATGCCCGCGAGCGCCGGCGCATGCGGCCGTTCGCCGAGCAGCAGCATGGCCTCGAGCGTGGCAAGCAGCGGCATCATTGCGGCGAAGGTCGCGCCGATCGCCGGGCCGAGTGCGACGACTGCCCGGCTGAAGCAGTAGAGCGCCAGCACCGACATCAGCACGCCCTGATAGATCGCCTGCGTGGCGATGGCCGCGACCGGCGCATGCAGCACGGCGCCGCCGCGCACGGCCAGATAGAGCGGACAGTAGAGCGCCGCGGAGCCGACCGCCACGACGGCCGTCGCGTGCAGTGCACTGGCGCCGGCGCGTTTCGTCGTGACGTTATAGACGGCCCACAGCAGGCCGCCGAGCACGAACAGCGTGAGCGCCGGCAACCCGATCGCACCGCGCAGCGCATCGGACGCGGCCAGCGCAATGCCGGCCAGGATCGTGACGATGCCGGCGACCTGCGCGGTGCTCAGCCGCTCGTGCGCGATCTGCCTGCCGAGGATGGCCGTGAACGCGATCATGCTGCCCGGCGTCAGTGCGAAGTAGCCGACCGGCGCACGGCTCAACGCCGCTGCGACGGTCAGGATGTAGGGCGCGCCGGCGCCGGCGACCATCAGCGCGACCGACGCCGGGCGCAGCGTGCCGAGGCCGCGGCGCAGCAGGACGGGCAGCAACAGCGTGCCGGAGACGACGAAGCGGATGAACGCGATGTCGTACGCATCGAGGGCCGAGTGCGTGACGCCGAGGCGCGTGACGACCGGGAACCCGCCCCAGATGAGCGCCGCGAGCAATCCGTAGCCGATGCCGGCGAGCCGTTCGTTTCCGTTCATGTCCTGTCCTGGTCGTGCGGCCGTTGCGAGCCGGTAGAGGGCAAGGATGCGGTGCGCCCGGTAATGCGTCCAATATATTATTCAGACGCCATTAGGTCGCAAAAAGTCTTTGTGTGGGCAGAGGGATGGATCGTGATGGCAAGCGCCGGAACGTCTCGCCGGTCGTGGCGAGCCCAGGCCGTCCGTTGGGTTTCGGCCGTGAATGAAACCGGGCCGGTGACGTCGCCAGTCCGATATATTCACGCAGGAAAACATCAACGGATTGCCCCGGAACCGCCGCCTCGATGAAACGCTCCCATGTCGCTTTCGCCCTCACGGGCCTGCTCGTCGCGCTGCCGATTGCCGCGTATGCGCTCGTCAAGCCGCTGCGCGTCGTCGCGCCCGCGCTGGTTCCCGGCGTGTCGTGCCCGAGCGCCGATCTCTGCACGGACGATGCCGCGAAGCTCGGCGACGCGCGGCAGCTCTATCGCGACGGCTATGCGCGCGCGGCGGCGGCCGTCGGCCCGTTCCAGGCGGCGCCGCGCGTCGTGTTCTGTTCGACGCGCGCGTGCGCCGATGCATTCGGCGTCGGCCAGCGCGCGGCGCTGACGCTCGGGAATTTCGGTGTGGTCGTCGCGCCGCGCGGCTGGCAGACCTACTTTCTCGCGCACGAGCTGATCCATCACCGGCAGGCGGAAATGCTCGGCAACCTGGCCGTCGCGACCAAGCCGCGCTGGCTGATCGAAGGGATGGCGTATTCGCTCAGCGACGATCCGCGCCACCCGCTGGCGGAGCCGTTCGAATCGTGGCGCACGCGTTTTGCCGCCTGGAATGCGGCGCGCGGTGCGCAGCCGTTGTGGGATGCCGCACGGGGCGTCGAATAGCGCGGCAGGACGCGGCAATACCGCCGCGCACGTCGGCAGGCCGACACGCCGCGCGGGCCGACGCGCCATGACGTTCCGGCGCGACTAAGCCGATGCGCCCGGATCGTCCCGCCCGTCGACGAGCGTGTCCCGCCCTGCTGCGAGGATTTCGTCCGCCAGCGCGGGATCGGTGCCCGCTATCGCGCGCGACAGCACGAGCGCGCCGACCATCTCGCTGAAGACCGCGATCGCGTCGCGGCGCGTCTGCGCCGGCGTCGCGCCTTCCGTGGCCACCATCCGTTCCAGCCGGTCGAGATAGGTGGCGAGGCCGTGCGCATAGCACGCCCGCGCCGCATCGGTCAGTCGCGGTGCATCGCCCGCGAAACCGGACAATGGGCATCCGGCTTCGACGTTGTCGCGATGCGCGGCCGACAGGTACAGCGCTACCTGCGCATCGAGACTGCCGGCGTTCGGCGAATCCGCGCGGTCCTGCATCGCCTTTTCCATTACCTCGGCGACCAGCGCGTCTTTCGACTTGAAGTGGTTGTAGAAGCCGCCCTGCGTGAAGCCGGCTTCCTTCATCAGCTCCGTGAGCCCCACCGCGTCGACGCCGCGCACGCGGAACAGCCGCTCGGCGGCCGCGACGATCGCGCTCCGGTTCTCGGCAGCCTGCTGTCTTGATACACCCATCGATCCACCCCTAATTTTGCCGATCGCGTCGATTGGAAAACACAATGGCGATCACCATTGACATGCCCGAATTGCGCGAACACAATGCATCGCAAAGACAAGGGTGATCGACATTGACATCGAGTGTAGCCGACTTGGCGGAGGGTGCAAAGCCAAGGCCGGAACATCGGATGGCAATCGGTCGGCGTCTTTGGCGCGGCAGGGGCAGGAAGGGCAGCGGAACGTTCACCGTCTGCCGCCTGGCGGCGCGACGGTTCGACAAGCAATGGCAGCCTGGTATTCCACCGGATCTCACGCGCGCGGCGAGCCGGCGCGCATGCGATTCATCACGCGAAAGGAACGAACATGAAGATCGAAGGTGCAGTTGTTTTCGTCACGGGCGCCAACCGCGGGCTCGGGCTCGAGTTTGCGAAGCAGGCGCTCGCGAGAGGGGCGCGCAAGGTGTACGCGGCGGCGCGCGATCCGGCCACCGTGACGTTGCCGGGCGTCGTGCCGGTGAAGCTCGACGTGACCGATCCGGCGGCCGTTGCCGCGGCGGCCGATGCCGCACGCGACGTCACGCTGCTGATCAACAACGCGGGCATCGCGCGGCTCGGCAGCCTGACGGACGACGGCGCGGAGGACGCGTTGCGCGATCACTTCGAAACCAACGTGTTCGGAATGCTGGCGATGTCGCGCGCGTTCGCGGGCCTCCTCGCCGGGAATGGCGGCGGCGCGATCCTGAACATCCTGTCTGTCGCGAGCTGGGTGAACCGGCCGATCCTGGCGGGCTACGGCGTGTCGAAATCGGCCGCATGGGCGCTGACCAACGGCCTGCGCCATTCGCTGCGCGAGCAGCGCACGCAGGTCGTCGGGCTGCATGCCGGCTTTATCGATACCGACCTGACGGCCGGTCTCGACGTGCCGAAGGCGACGCCGGCCGACGTCGTGCGCCAGGCCTACGAAGCGATCGAAGCGGGGGAGGAAGAAGTGTCGACCGACGAGTTCACGCGGCAGGTGAAGGCCACGCTGTCGTCGGGCGTCTATCTGGAAGAACCGGCGCCGCGTTGACGCCGCCGGAATCTCGCACCCGCCGCCTCCGCTGCACGCGCAGCGTGGGCGGCGGGCCGTACCGTCAGGCGGTGGTGTCGATGATGCCCGGGATCTTCACGTCCGGGCTCACGTCCGCGTCGTAGTCGACGCCGGCGATCTCGAAGCCGAACAGCCGCAGGAACTCGGTCTTGTAGCCGGTGAAGTCGGTCAGTTCGTACAGGTTGTCGTTCGTCACGTGGTTCCACTGCGCGCTGACCTTCGCCTGCACCTGCGGATCGAGCTCCTTGTAGTCCGCGCGCAGGCGGCCTTCTTCGTCGACGTGCGGCTTCGCACCATACAGGCTGTCCTTGAACAGGCCGTACACCTGCTCGATGCAGCCTTCGTGCGTGCCGGCTTCCTTCATCGTCTTGAACAGCAGCGACAGGTACAGCGGCATCATCGGGATCGCCGAGCTTGCCTGCGTGACGACGGCCTTCAGCACCGACACGCGCGCGTCGCCGCCGTGCGCGGCCAGCGTGTCGCGAATCGACAGCACCTTCTTGTCGAGATCCTTCTTCGCTTCGCCGATCGAGCCGTTCCAGTAGATGTCGTGCGTGATCTGCTCGCCGAGATACGTGAACGCGGTGGTCTTCGCGCCGTCGGCCAGCACGCCGGCTTCATCGAGCGCGTCGATCCACATCTGCCAGTCCTCGCCGCCCATCACGGCGACGGTGCCGTCGATCTCTTCCTGCGTCGCCGGTTCCAGCGTGACCTCGCGGATCACTTCCTTGTCGGTGTCGAGGCCGCGGAACGTGACCGTCTTGCCGATCGGCTTGAGCGTCGAGCTGATGGTTTCGCCCGTCTTCGGGTGCGTGCGGCGCGGTGCCGCGAGGCTGTAGACGACGAGATCGACCTTGCCGAGATCCTGCTTGATGGTGTCGATCGTGATCTGCTTGACCTTGTCGGAGAATGCGTCGCCGTTGATGCTGCGCGCATAGCGCCCCTTTTCGGCGGCGAATTTCTCGAACGCGGCGCTGTTGTACCAGCCGGCCGTGCCCGGCTTCGTGTCGGTGCCGGCGCGCTCGAAGAACACGCCGAGCGTGTCCGCGTCCGAGCCGAAGGTGGCCGAGATCCGGGCGGCGAGGCCGTAGCCGGTCGACGCGCCGATCACGAGCACCTTTTTCGGGCCGTTGGCGATCGGGCCGTGCGAAGTCACGTAGTCGATCTGTTCCTTGACGTTGGCTTCGCAGCCGACCGGATGAGTCGTCACGCAGATGAAGCCACGCACGCGCGGTTTGATGATCATGGGAACCTCTTGTCTGAAAGGCAGAAACGGCCTGAATTCGGGAAAATCCCGCGCATTGTAAAGGATGCGGCAGATCGCGGGCGGACGCCGCCGGAACCTGGCGGATCGTCCGGTTATTTCTCTCTTGACAGAAATAACTGAAATGCCTAAATTGCACGACATGGAACTCACACCGATTGCCGAACGATTCATTCTCCACTGGGGCGAAATGGGCTCGCGGTGGGGCGTCAACCGCACCGTCTCGCAGATCCACGCGCTGCTCTATCTGGCCGGCCGGCCGATCGCGGCCGACGAGATCGCCGAGACGCTCAACGTGGCGCGCTCCAACGTCAGCACGAGCCTGAAGGAGCTGCAGGCGTGGCGGCTGGCGAAGGTCGTGCATGTGCTGGGCGACCGCCGCGACCACTTCGAGACGTCGACCGACATCTGGGAACTGTTCAAGCTGATCGTCGAAGGGCGGCGCCAGCGCGAGATCGAGCCGACGCTCACGGTGCTGCGCGACTGCCTGACGAATCCCGAGATCGCGAACGAGAGCCGCGAGACCGAGCAGCGCATCCGCGACACGCTGCAGTTCGTCGAGACGCTGACGACCTGGTCGGACGAGATGTTGCGGCTCAAGCCCGATACGCTGATGAAGGCGCTCGGCATCGGCGCGAAGATCAGCCAGACGGTCAGGCGCAAGCCGTCGAAGTAAGCGGGGCGCGCAATGCGGGCAGACAGCCCGCTTTTTTCGGGGTTGTTATTTCTGTTTGTACAGAAATAACTGTAAATAGAGGATGAAAATGAACACTGTCTTGCCGTCGACCAGCCTGCATGGCCGCACCGGTACGCGCAGCATGACCGTTCTCGTGTGCGGCGCGAACGGCTTCATCGGGCGGGCACTGTGCGCGCAGCTCGAAGCTGGCGGCCATCGCGTGCTGCGCGGCGTGCATCATGCGGCCGGCCCGTGCGACGTCGCGATCGATTTCGCGAAGGACATCGATCCCGACGTGTGGCTCGCGCGGCTGGCGGGCGTCGACGTGGTGATCAATGCGGTCGGCATCCTCGCCGATCGACGCGGCGCGACGCTCGACGCCGTGCATCGCGCCGCGCCGTGCGCACTCTTCACCGCGTGCTGCCGCGCCGGCGTGCGGCGCGTGATCCAGATCTCGGCGCTTGGCGTCGAGCGTGGCGATACGCGCTACTTCGCCAGCAAGGTCGCAGCCGACCGCTTCCTGCAGACGCTGCCGATCGACTTCCGGATCGTGCGGCCCGCGCTGGTCTACGGCACGGACGGTGCGTCGGCGCGGTTTTTCCGGATGCTCGCGAGCCTGCCCGTGCACGTGCTGCCGGCGGGCGGCCATCAGCGGCTGCGCCCCGTGCACGTCGACGATCTCGCCGAAGTCGTCGCGCGATGCGTCGATGCGCCGGCGGCGGGCAACCCGGTGATCGACGTAGTCGGCAGCGACGAAGTCGAATATCGCGAGATGCTGGCCCGCTACCGTGCCGCGCTGGGGTTTCCGCCGGCTGCCCGCGTGACGTTGCCGGGCCCGCTGGCCGGTGCGACGGCCACGTTGTTCGGCAGGCTGCCGGGCGCGATGTTCACGCGCGACACGTGGACGATGCTGCGCGGCGGGAACACCGGCGATCCGGCAGCGACCACAGCCCTGCTCGGCCGGGCGCCGCGCGGGATCGCCGGCTTCATCGGCGCGCCAGCCGCCGCGCTGCGTCGCGACGCGCTCGCGATGTGGCGTCGTCCACTGCTGCGCGGCGCGCTTGCGATCGTGTGGATCTGGACCGCCATCGCCAGCGCGTTCATCCATCCGCTGCACGCGAGCCTCGCGCTGCTCGCGCCGGCGCACCTGACCGGGCTGCCTGCGCTGATCGCGCTCTATGCGGCCAGCGCGCTGGACTTCGGGTTCGGCATCGCGACCATCGTGGCGCCGTCGCGCCGCCTGTGGGTCGCGCAAGCCGCGTTGATCGTCGCGTATTCGGCGGTCATCGCGGTCACGATGCCGGGCCTGCTCGCCGAACCGTTCGGCCCGGTGCTCAAGAACGTGCCGATTCTCGCGATCCTGTTGATCCTTTTTTCAGAAGAAGAACAAGCATGAATACCTATCTCGTCATCAAGGCGCTTCACATCCTGTCCTCGGTGCTGCTGGTCGGCACGGGGTTCGGCACCGCGTTCTACCTGTTCTTCGCGAACCGTACGCGCTCGGTACCCGCGATCGCGGCCGTGTCGCACCTCGTGGTGCGCGCGGACTGGTGGTTCACGACGCCGGCCGTGATTTTCCAGCCGGCCTCGGGGCTCTGGCTCGCGCACACGGCCGGCTGGCCGTGGGATACGCCGTGGCTCCTCGCGTCGATCGTGCTGTATGCGATCGCCGGCGCGTGCTGGCTGCCGGTCGTGTGGCTGCAGCTCGAACTGGCCTCGATGGCGAAGCTCGCGCACGTGAACGGCGCTGCCGCGCTGCCGGAACGGTACTGGCGCTATGCGAAGCGCTGGGAGCTGCTCGGCTATCCGGCGTTCTTCGCGATGCTGACCGTCTACTTCCTGATGGTGCTCAAGCCGATGTAAGCGCGCCGTCCACCGCGCGGGGGCGGCGGTAGGGCATGGCGGAAAGCAGTCGATCGATTCATGAGGCATGCGGCAGAAAAAAGAAGGAATGCGAATCATGGACTCAAGTGAACTGGTGCTGTACTTCGATGGACGATGTCCGTTATGTGTGGCGGAGATCAATCGTCTCGGAGCCCGCGATACGCGACAGCGGCTGGCTTTCGTCGATATCGCCGCGCCGGGTTTCGATCCCGCGCCGCTGGGCGTCGATCTGCCCGCACTGAACCGCGAGCTGCACGCGCGCCTGCCCGACGGACGCATGCTGACCGGCGTGGACAGCATCCTGGCCGCCCATGCGCTGACCGGGCGCCGCTGGCTCGTCGGGCTGCTTCGCGTGCCGGTCGTCCGCCATGTGCTGGCGCCGCTGTATCGCCGCTTCGCGCGCAACCGGCATGCGGTATCGCGCTGGCTCGGCTACCACGCCGAAGCGCAGTGCGACGGGGCGACATGCGGTAGTGGCCGAGTCGACGAACCTACGGCGAGTCGTCCGGCGGGTGACGCTGCGCGCCGCATCGTCGTGACCTGGATGTACGGCGCAGCGATTGCGCACCTGCTCGTCGGCATTGCCGTTCCGTGGGTAGCCGGCGCGCCGTGGCTCGACGCGTATCACCGCGTCATCGAGCTGCATTTCTGGGCGGGAACGGCGCCCGACCCGGCGCGTGCGCAGCAGATCTGGTGGATGTCGCTGATCGGCGCGACGGTGCAATGCGCGTCGGTCTGGATGCTCGGGCTCATCCACCTTGGCAACCGGCTGCGTCGCCGCGAAGTGTGGGGATGGCTGCTGGCCGGCCTGTTGATCTGGGCGCCGCAGGACATGCTGTTTTCATTGCAGGCCCATGTATCGGGCCACGTGGCGATCGACGCGGCGGCACTTGTCGCGATGGTGCCGCCGCTCGTCTGGCTGTGGAGGAGGGACACGATATGAACACCTTGGCTGCTTACGACTGGGCGCTCAACCTGCTGATCGTGCAGGGCGCGATGGGCGCATTCGATACGCTCTATCACCACGAACTCACGCAGGATCTGCCGCACAGCCCGCGCGCGCGGCTCGAGCTGGCGATTCACGCGGTGCGTTCCGTGCTTTACGGTCTCGTGTTCGCGTCGATCGCGAACGTTGCCTTTCACGGCGCGTGGGTCGCGGCCCTCGCGGCAGTGGTGGTGATTGAGGTGGTACTGACGTTGTGGGACTTCGTCGTCGAGGACCAGAGCCGCAAGCTGCCGGCGACCGAGCGCGTGCTGCACACGCTGCTGGCCGTCAACGGCGGCGCGCTGTTCGGCATGATCGCGATGCAGCTGGCCGCGTGGGCGCAGGAGCCGACCGCGCTGCAGGCGCTCGACCTCGGCTGGCGCGGCTGGGTGCTGAGCCTTTTTGCTGTCGGTGTGACGGTATCGGGGATCCGCGACGGGATCGCGGCCTGCCGGATCGCACGACGCGCGCCGGTTGCCAATCCGTTCGCGGGGCAACTGCCGGGGAACGTGCTCGTGACCGGCGGAACCGGCTTCATCGGCGAAACCCTCGTGAACGGGCTGCTCGATGCGGGGCATACGGTCACGTTGCTGGCGCGCGATCCGCTGCGCGCGGCTTATCAGTTTCACGGCCGCGTGCGCAGCGTGACCTCCGTCGAACAGTTGCAGCCGCACGAGCGTTTCGACACGGTCATCAATCTCGCGGGGGCGCCGGTGCTGGGCGCGCGCTGGAGCAAGCGCCGGCAGGCGGTGCTGCTCGCCAGCCGGGTCGGCGTCACGGAATCGCTGATGCGCTGGGTCGACACCGCCGAGGTCAAGCCGCGCACGTGGATCCAGGCGTCGGCGATCGGTTACTACGGCGTGCGTGCTGCCGACGAGCGGCTCGACGAGCGCAGCAGCGCCGGCACCGGCTTCATGTCCGAGCTGTGCCGGCAGTGGGAGCAGTCCGCGCAGCCGCTCGAGCGCCACGGTATTCGCTCGGTGGTGCTGCGGCTGGGCGTCGTGTTCGGCCCCGGCGGCGCGTTGCGCTCGATGCTGTTGCCGCACTATTTCGGGATGGGCGGACGATTCGGCGACGGCACGCAGGTGATGAGCTGGATTCACCGGGACGACGTGCTGCGGATCGTCGCGCGCGCGATGGCGAATCCTGGCATGCACGGCGTCTACAACGCGGTCGCGCCCGCGCCATTGACCCAGCGCGAGTTCGTGCAGGTCGTGTCGAAGGTGCTGCACCGCCCGGCCTGGCTGCACGTGCCGGCCGCGCCGCTGCGCGCCGCGATGGGCGAGATGGCCGAGCTGCTGCTGGACGGGCAGCGGGTGATGCCGGCGCGGCTGCATCAGGACGGATTCATGTTCCGGTTCCCGACGGCCGAGCATGCGCTGCGTGACCTGACGAATCGTCCGCATGCGGATTTTCCGCGGACGGCCTGTCGTTTGCCCCGCGGTCGCGTATAAACTCGGCGTGAATGCGTTCGGGACGTGTCGTGTGTCCCGGGCGCTCCGCATCCGACCTCACAAGGAGACTGCATGCTGCACATCCTCGGCAAGATCCCGTCCATCAACGTTCGCAAGGTGCTGTGGCTGTGCACCGAGCTGAACGTGCCGTTCGAACAGGAAGACTGGGGCGCGGGCTTCCGTACGACCAACGATCCGGCCTATCTCGCGCTGAATCCGAACGGTCTCGTGCCCGTCATCAAGGACGACGATTTCGTGCTCTGGGAATCGAACACGATCATCCGCTACCTCGCGAACCGCTATGGCGGCGACGCGCTGTATCCGGCCGAGCCGCAGGCGCGCGCGCGGGTCGATCAGTGGATCGACTGGCAGGGTGCCGACCTGAACCGCTCGTGGGTCGGCGCATTCCTCGGCCTCGTGCGGAAATCGCCCGATCACCAGGATCCGGCCGGCATCGCGCAGTCGATCGCGGGCTGGACGAAGCACATGCAGGTGCTGAACGCGCAGCTCGAAGCGACCGGTGCGTACGTCGCCGGCAACGGCTTCACGCTCGCGGACATTCCGATCGGCCTGTCGGTGAACCGCTGGTTCGGCACGCCGTTCGAGCATCCGGATTTCCCGGCGGTGTCGCGCTATATCGAACGTCTCGCGACGCGCGAAGGCTTCCAGAAGTACGCGGGCAGCGCGAACCCGTGATCCATCGCAGGTAGCGCGCGGTGCGGCGGCGTGGCAATTGCCGCCGCGTCTGCGTCATGACCGGCATGCACGGGCCCGCGGGCCCGTTTTTACGCGCCGGGCGCCGGCACCGCGTCGAGCACGCGCGCGAGAAACGCTTCATGGTTCCACGCCGATTCGGGCCGCGACAGCCCGAGCCGCACGACCACCAGTTGACGGCTCGGCACCACGCTGACGAACTGGCCTTCATGGCCGACCGCATGAAACGCGTCGGCCGGCATCGCGACCGCATGCGGATCGCGATCGTTGAATGGCTCCGGCACCTTGACCCACAGCTGCGCGCCGTACTCCTGGCGCTCCGACTGCGGCGTCGTGCGCGTCAGGTAGTGTACCCAGCCTTCCGGCAGCAGCCGCTGCCCGTCCCATACCCCGTCCTGCAGCAGCAGTTGCCCGAAGCGCGCCCAGTCGCGCGCGCTCGCATACATGTACGACGGGCTGACGAGCGTGCCGGATGCATCGGGCTCGAACACCGCGCTGCGCATCCCGAGCGGCGCGAACAGCGCACGGCGTGGAAACGCGAGGTAGTCGTCCTCGCTGCCGCCCAGCGCTTCGCGCATCACGCGCGCGACGATCGCGCTCGTGCCGCTCGAGTAGGACCACCGCGTGCCGGGTGTCGCGGCGAGCGGCTTCGCCGACGCGAACCGCGCGGTATCGGGCTGCGCGTACAGCATCAACGCGACGTCGGACAGCGGGTCGTCGTAGTCCTCGTTGAATTGCAGGCCGCTCGTCATCCGCAGCAGCTCGTCGAGCGTGATGGCCGCGCGCGGATCGCCGCTGCCGCGCCATTCGGGCAGCAGCGCCGACGTATCGGGCGCCAGCTTGTGCTGCGCGACGAGCGTGCCGACCAGCGCGGCGGTGACGGTCTTCGTCATCGACCAGCCGGGCAGCGGCGTGTCGGCGGTGAAGCCGGGCGCATAGCGTTCGGCGATCACCTGGCCGCGCCACATCACGACGACCGCGCGCGTGCGCCGCGGCCGTGCCGGATCGGGTTCGTCGAATGCGCGGTCGAGCGCGGTCTGCAGCTTGTGCGCGTCGATGCCGGCCGGCAGCGTGGCCGGTGCCGGCTGCGCGGGCGGCGGATCGGGAAGGGGCGGCAGTGCGGCCGGCAGCGCGCCGGACGGCGGCCCGATCGCGAGCGTGCAGCCGAGCCCGGGCCGGAAGTCGGCTTCGCGTTCGGCGAAGCCGGCGAAGGTCGCTGTCGCGCGATGATGATCGGGATCGATCGACGGGTGCACCAGTTTCAGCAGCGGATGCACGCCGGCCATGATGTCGACGTCGATCACGGACGCGGCCGGGCGGCCCGATACGTACACGCCGGAACACAGCGCCTTCGCCGCATAGCCGGTCGCGATCGGCGCGAGCCGGGACAGCATGGTGCCCGTGTAGCCGATCGCGGCGACGGCCGCGAGCGCGACGCCGCGCAGGATCAGCTTCTTGAAGGGGATCGTCATGCGCGAGCGTCCTCGGTTGTCGGCAGGCAGAACATGAACCGGCAGTGTCGCAGGTTCGGGCCGGCGGTGGCAATCGCGGGCGCGTGAGGCGCCGGGCGGTGTCGACAGGGCGCACGTTGCCCGGCGTGTGTGAATCGTGTGTGTCGATCGCCCAGGTCGAACGGGCCGCGCGCGGCCCGTCCAGGTGGCGCGTCACTGCGCGTTGTCGTTGTCGAACCGCAGGGTCCAGACCGTCGCGGTATTCGTGTTGTCGTCGACGGCCGCGAATTGCAGCTGGCCTTTGCTGCCATGCCCGAACGCAAGGCCGAACGCGGCCCCCGTAGCGGTATCGACCTGCATTTGCGCGACGAAACGTCCGTCCACCGTGAATTCGACGATCTCGCTCGACTGCTGCGCGTCGGCGTTGACCGCGTCGCCGTTCGCGGTCACGAGATGGCCGTTCGGTGCGAGCGCCAGCGCGAGCGGGCCATGCAGGTGCGCCGCGTCGAAGTAGATCATCCGTCCGACGCCGCCGTTGCGATTCGTCGACGCGGCGTTCGGGATCGCGAACACCGCGTTGTCGCCGGTGGACGCGACATACAGCACGTCGATGTTCGGGTCGTACGCGAGGCCGGTCGGGCCGACGACGAGCGCATTGGGATCGGTTCGGTTCACGTAGCCCGACGCGATGACGCGCGAGCCCGGCAGCATCGTGACGCCGTTGTCGCTGATTGCCAGTTCGATGCGTGAGACCGTCCCGTTCAGCACGTTCGACACGAACGCGGTCACGCGCTGGCCGCGATCGATCACGGTCATGTCCCACGGCCCGTCGAGCAGCGCCGCGCTGCTGAGTTGCGTGACGAGATTGCCTTGCGGGCCGATGACGAGCAGCGAGCCCGGTGGCATGACGGTCTTGCCGTCCGGCGTCGGGACGTTGCCGACCAGTACGAAGCCGCTGCGCAGCACCGCGAGCGCGGTCGTCAGCCCGAGATTGGTGCCCTGGAAGAACGTCGTCGCCGGCGTCTTGCCGGGTGTCAGCTTCACGATCGTCGTGCCGGTGCCTTGCGCGTTCGACGCCGCGTTGAAGTTGGACACGACGACGTCGCCCGGTTTCAGCGTGCTCCAGGCCGGCACGCCGCGCGGCACGAACGCGATGCCGTATGGGTTGAGATCGCCGTTGACGGGCACGGTCGATGCCGTGAACGATGGAATCGGCAAGATGACGTCGCTGCCGCCGGCCCACGCGAAAGCCGACGACAACGCGACCAGCCCGGCGCCGCAAACCGCGCGGCGTAGCGCGTGCGCAAGCGTGCGTCGGACGCGCGCGAAGGCTGGCGGATCACCCGCAAAGACGGGCGCGGCGGGGGAGCGACAGGAGGGGAGAGGGTCCATGGCATGACTCCGGTTGATGATCGCGATCAGTCATCCCGGCTGCCGGCCTGCGCAGCCGACGGGTGGCCGGCGCGGGTTCGCGATCGTGCTGTTGCCGCGTGAACCCGCGCTCGAAATAAACGGATAGCGACGGCCGGATATTCCAATCTGTTACGCCGGTTGCATGCGAGCCGCTGGCCATTGTTCGCCGCAAGGGCGACGTGGCCTGACAAGTTGAAATCCGACCCGCCATCGGCCGATAATCGTCCGGCATCGCTTTCCTACTCTCCTAGTCCAACCGTTATCGGAAAACGCCATGTCCTACGACAACAACAACCCGTTCGCCAAAATCCTGCGCGGCGAACTGCCGTGCGTGAAGGTCGCGGAAGACGACGCGACCCTCGCGATCATGGATCTGATGCCGCAGGCCGACGGCCACGTGCTCGTGATCCCGAAGGAGCCGGCCGCGCAGATCTTCGAGTTGTCCGGTGACGCCGCCGCGGCCGGCATCCGCATGACGCAGCGCGTCGCGGCGGCGGTGCGCGCGGCGCTCGAGCCGGATGGCGTGTTCATCGGCCAGTTCAACGGCGCGGCAGCCGGCCAGACGGTTCCGCATGTGCATTTCCACGTGATTCCGCGCTGGGAAGGCGCCGAGCTGCGGATGCACGCGCGCGAGATCGCCGACGCGGCGACGCTCGAAGCGCTCGCGCAGCGCATTCGCGCGCGCTTCGTGTAACGCGTCGATTGCACGCGGCGTGGCACGGCACGGCGCCTTGGCCGGCCGCCGTGCCGTCGCCTGTTTCAGCGGTCACGCGAGGTAACACGTGTAACCGCCGGCGAAACGCGGCCCGGCCCACCCGGCGCTAGACTCCGCGCATTGCTTCATCGAGCGACAGGAAGGGCGGATCGCCTCTTCGTGCCGGCTGCCGCCTCTCGCGGCGGCGCGGCTTTCGCGAGGTGCCATTCGTCTTTCGCGCCGGGAATCGAGCCATGACCAGACTTCTCATTACGCTTGCCCTGATCGGCGGCCTGTCCGGCTGCTACGTCGCGCCGCCGTACGGCTACGCGCCTGCGCCGGCCTACTACGGCTATGCACCGGCGTATTACGCGCCGCCCGTCAGCGTCGGGATCGGCGGCAACTTCCGCATCCGCTGATCCGGCACCGGGCGCGGGCGCTGGCCCCATCGGTCAGCGCCAATGCGTTGCGCCGGATGACTCGCGCGGATTCGCGCACCGCATGACCGCGGCGCGCTGCACGGCGTGCGCGCGCTTCCTATACTTCACAGGAAAGCGCATTCCGGTGAGGCAGCCATGACAGTCACCCGCAAGGTCGCCGCCGTGTCGGGCATCTCCACGCTCGTCTATCTCGGGCTCGCGGTGCTCGGTTTCGGTGGGTTCGCGGCCTTCTTCTCGCATCCGCCGCTGACCGTCGTCGTCGTCGCGACGCTCGCGATGGCCGTCGTCGCGCTGTTCACCGAAGGCAATCTGAGCAGCGGCGAGCGCGAGAACCGCGACAACCGCTGGGTGCTCGCGGCGTTCGGGGTGAGCGGGTTGCTGCTCGCGTACCTGCCCGCGCTGACCGACCGGCTCGACTTCTGGACCTTCGGCGGCGATGCGGTGCGCTGGATCGGCGTCGTGCTGTACATCGCGGGCGGTGTGCTGCGCATCTGGCCCGTATTCGTGCTCGGCAAGCGCTTCAGCGGGCTCGTCGCGATCCAGCCGGGTCATACGCTCGTGACCGACGGCATCTACAGCCGCATCCGCAATCCCAGCTATCTCGGCCTGCTCGTCAATTCGCTCGGCTGGGCGCTGGCATTCCGTTCGGGTGTCGGCGTGCTGCTGGTCGTGCTGACGATGGTGCCGCTCGTCGCGCGCATCCGCTCCGAGGAGGCGCTGCTGCGTGCGCAATTCGGCGCCGAATACGACACGTATTGCGCGCGAACCTGGCGTCTGCTGCCCGGCGTGTACTGACCCTCTTCATTTCTTCGCGGCCGTCGTTTCCGGGCCCGCCCGCGATTCGTTCCCGATGTGTTGCCACGTGTGTCGCAAACGTGCGACGCCGCGCATGGCCGGCCTGTTTTTCGGCAGGGCCGAACCCTCGGTGGAGCCAATGCCGGCGCGGGTTTGCGGGCATTCCGGGGCGCGCGTTCGAGATCGCTTATTCGTAAACAACTTGTTACCAGAATGTCCACGGCAAGGACGTGGGACCGGTGCTATTCTTCGCCGCAAGCTCATTGAAATGAATTGGTCCACGGTTCGGCACAATGCCTGACCCGACGTCGATCGATTCAGATCGTCGTACCGAGCGGACCTTCAATAACCAGATTGCGAACAAGGAAGAATACGGGAATGTGGAAGAAAATCGCCCCCGCTCTCGTCGTCGCCGCTTTGACCGGCGCGACTGCACTGCCGGCCATGGCAGGTGACATGAACAACGCGCTTGGCGGCGCGCTCGGCGGGGTAGCCGGCGCAGCAGTCGGCGGTGCGCTCGGCGGCAGCACGGGCTCCAACATCGCGATCAACGGCGGGCAGCACATGCACTGACGCGCAGTGGCACGGCGGTCCGGCGGCGTGTGCGCACGTGCCGGGCCGCGTTCCGCACTATCCAGTGCCAGGGCGGCGGCAG
>NZ_JAAGPM010000111.1:0-26429 GCF_017104865.1 Burkholderia sp. Ac-20349 | reverse complement strand
GCACGCGCCGCGCGCCGACGATCGCCTCGACCGCGGTTTCGACATCGGCCGCGTCCAGTTGCGCGCGCGTGTTCTCGATGTTCGCGACGGCCTGGTCGAAGACCGCGTCGATCCATGCGGCGCCACGTGAGCCAGCGCTCGTGCCCTTCGAACACGGGCAGCGAATCGGTCACGGGCAAATCCTCGATCAGCTCGAAGTGCGGTGCGAGCAGCGCATCGAGTTCGGCACGCTCGATTCCGAACGGCGGCCCCTTCGGTTTCGCCGTCAGGAAGAAATAGCCGGCCAGCAAGCCGTCCGTTGGCAGCAACTCGGCCATGCGCGCCGCATAGCCGGCGCGCATGGCCGGCGGCAGCGCGCACAGGAACGCGCGCTCGTACACCCACTGCACGTCGAACGGCGGCCGGTACGCAAAGAAATCGGCCTGCTCGACGACGCCCGCATGCGCGCCGAGCTGCGCCTTCGCGGCAACCACCGCCTGCGCGGCGAAATCGATCGCCCGCACGGGCCAGCCGGCCTGCGCGAGCCACCCGGCCTCCTGCGCACTGCCGCAGCCGGGAATCAGCACCGCGCACGGCTCGAGCCGGTGCGCGAACACACGGAAACCATCCGGCACGCCACCGAATTCCCACGGCGTCATGCCACGCTCGAAACGCTCGTCCCAGAACGATGCGTCGCCGGGATCGCGCGTCGTGAAATCGGCGGCTGCCGGTGTGACGGGTTGCTTCGGATCGGACATCGCCCTGCTCCTTTCGATCATGTGCCGTACGCGAGCGCGAGCAGCACGCGCGCAACGAGCGCCCCGACGCCGACGGCGAGGCCGAAGATCAGCAGCGCCTGCATCAGCCGGTTCGTCCGCTTCTGCTCGACGAGGATCTGCCGCATCAGGTCCTCGCTCGCCGCGCGCGGCGCGTCATGGCGCGCCGCCATCGCGTGATGGATCAGGCGCGGCAGTTGCGGCAGCGTCTTGCTCCACTGCGGCGCTTCGACCTTGAAGCGCTCGTACCAGCCGCGCAGGCCGATCTGCTCGGTCATCCAGCGCTCGAGGTACGGCTTCGCGGTTTTCCACAGGTCCAGCTCGGGGTCGAGCGAGCGGCCGAGCCCCTCGACGTTCAGCATCGTCTTCTGCAGCAGCACGAGCTGCGGCTGGATCTCGACGTTGAAGCGGCGCGACGTCGAGAACAGGCGCATCAGCACCTGGCCGAGCGAGATGTCCTTCAGCGCACGGTCGAAATACGGCTCGCACACCGCGCGGATCGCGCTTTCGAGCTCCTCGACGCGCGTTTCGGGCGGCACCCAGCCCGATTCGAGGTGGAGCGTCGCGACGCGGTGGTAGTCGCGCTTGAAGAACGCGAGGAAGTTCTGCGCGAGGTAGTTCTTGTCGAAATCGGACAGCGCGCCGACGATCCCGAAATCGAGCGCGACGTAGCGGCCGAACGTGTTCGGATCGAGGCTCACCTGGATGTTGCCCGGGTGCATGTCCGCGTGGAAAAAGCCGTCGCGGAACACCTGCGTGAAGAAGATCTCGACGCCTTCGCGCGCGAGCTTCTTGATGTCGACGCCGGCGGAACGCAGCGTCTCGACCTGGCTGATCGGCACGCCGGTCATGCGCTCCATCACGAGCACCTGCGACGTCGAGAAATCCCAGAACATCTCGGGCACGAGCAGCAGGTCGAGGCCCGCGAAATTGCGGCGCAGCTGGCTGCCGTTGGCGGCCTCGCGCATCAGGTCGAGCTCGTCGTGCAGGTACTTGTCGAATTCGGCGACGACTTCGCGCGGCTTCAGGCGCCGGCCGTCTGCCCACATGCGCTCGGTCCAGATCGCGATGTCGCGCATCAGCGCGAGGTCGGAATCGATCACGGACAGCATGTTCGGGCGCAGCACCTTGACGGCCACGGCCTTGCCCGCATGCTGGCCCTGCTTGAGCTTCGCGAAATGCACCTGCGCGATCGACGCGCTCGCGATCGGCTCGCGCTCGAATTCGTCGAACAGCTCGTCGACCGGCGCACCGAGCGACTTCTCGATGATCCCGATCGCGACCGCCGAATCGAACGGCGGCACCTGGTCCTGCAGCTTCGCGAGTTCGTTCGCGAAATCGACCGACAGCAGGTCGCGGCGCGTCGACAGCACCTGGCCGAACTTCACGAAGATCGGGCCGAGGCTTTCGAGCGCGTGGCGCAGCCGCACGGCAGGCGGATCGGAATAACGGCGGCCGATCGTCGTGATCCGCAGCAGCAGCTTCACGCGCCGGTCGTCGATCCGGGACAGCATCACTTCGTCGAGACCAAAGCGGATGACGGTGTAGACAATCTTGATGAAACGGAAAATGCGCATGCCCTGCGGCCCCTCAGTGCGCGCCGCGCGGGCCGGAACCCGTGCGCGCGCCGATTTTTTGTTCGAGTCGCTCGACCCGCTTTTCGACCCGTGCGAGCGCATCGCGTGCGCGCGCCAGTTCGGCGTCGAAGCCGCCGAGCGACGCGCGCCGGACGACTTGCGGGTTCTCGTCGAGCCAGTATTCGGCGACGGAATCGAGCACGTTGCGGCCGGTGCGTCGCGCGCGTGCACCGGCGTCGCGCACGACCGTCGCGATCCGGTATGCCGCCGCGTCGCCGACCAGCTTCGCGAGATCTTCTTCAGGTTCCCAGCGCAGGTGCTCGGCCAGCTTCGCGATCTGCGTCGCGAACTCCGCGTCGCCCTCGATCTTCACGTGCTTCATCACGGCCGCCTGGCCGCCCTGCAGGAACGCGGCGACCGTGTCGCCGGCGAGCGCGATCGACACGTCGACCTGTTGCGCATCGTGCGCGTCGACGGCCGACAGATAGCCGTCGGGCTGCACCAGCAGCGTGAGCGTAACGGGAGGCACGTCGATCCGGGCTGTCTTGCCCGCATACGGAATCAGGCGGTCGCGCGCCCACGATTCGCGGGCGAGCAGGTGATTGACGGCAGCAGCAAAAGGCTTGGCGGCAAAGGTCATCGGACTGGGAAAGAAAAAACCCGCGCAGGCCGGGCGCCCACGCGGGTTTCTATTGTAACGTCGGATCGTCGGCAGACCGTGGCTGACCGCACACCCGGGCGGCAAGCGGTCGCAGTACGGCGGCCGTTGCCCGGGTGTCCGGCGGCGTGGGCCGCCGGTCACGCTCAGTGCGTGTTGATCTGCTGGATGCCCGCGAGCAGCCAGCCCTGACTGCCCGACTTCGACAGGTTCCACACCTCGTCGAACGGCGCGGCCGACGCACTCGCCGATTCGCGGATCAGGCCGTGGAAGCGCACGCTCGCCGACTGCTCGATGCCGCGATCCTCGATCGCGACCAGTTCCGCGTCGAGCTGCACGACGTCGGTCTGGTTCGACTCGTTGCCGCGCGAATCGAGGTCGATCTTGATCTCGGCGAACATTTCGGGCGTCGTGAACTCGCGGATGTCGGCCAGGTTGCCCTGGTCCCACGCGGCCTGCAGGCGCACGAAATAGACCTTCGAGCTGCGCAGGAACGCTTCGGTGTCGAAGCCGGCCGGCACCTGGAGCGGTGCTGCCGCACCCGCCGCCGCCGCGCCGGCGGCCGCGGCACCGCCGCCGAACACGCCTTGCGCTTCGTTCGCGTAGTTGCTGCCGCTGCCCGCGTAGTTGCTGCCGGTGTTGCCCTGCTGGAACGACGGGCTTTGCGAGTAGCCGCCCGACGACGACGCCGAGCCGCCGACCGAGTATGCCGGCTCCTGCGGACGACGGCGGTTCATGAACTTGCGGATCAGCCAGATACCGACCGCCGCGAGCAGCGCGATCACGATGACGTTCGCCATCATGCTGGCGAACGCGCCGCCCATGCCGAAGTGCGACAGCAGCGCCGCGATGCCGAGACCCGCCGCGAGGCCGGCGATCGGCCCGAGCCAGCGCGAGCGGTTGGGCTGCGCGGCCGGCGCCGGAGCGGCCGGGTTCGCACGCTGCGCCTGCGACGGCGCGGCCTGCTGCATCGGCTGCTGCGCGGGCGGCGTGGCTTGGCGCTGCGTGACGGTGGAGTTCTGGCGGCCGATGCTGCGCCCGCCGCCCATGCGCTTGGCTTCGGCGTCGAGCGATGCGAACGTGCCGGCCGTGAGCAGGCCGACCATCAGCAGCGTGCCGACCCGTCGAGCCCACGGCTTCGACGGCTTGCTACGGTTGAACAACGAACGCGATTCGAACATCAATTTCTCCAGATGTAAGACAAATGTATGGGAAGAGCCCCTTAGTACTTGGCTCCCATGTGTAAAGCTACCACGCCACCTGACAAATTGTAATATTTGACGGCATCGAGGCCCGCTTGTTCCATCATCGTCTTCAGCGTGTCCTGGTCGGGGTGCATCCGGATAGATTCAGCAAGATACCGGTAACTTTCAGCATCTTTCGCGAACTTGTCGCCAAGCCACGGTAATACTTTGAAAGAATACAGATCGTACGCTTTTTTCAGCGGATCCCAGACTTTCGAGAATTCCAGCACCATCACGCGGCCGCCGGGCTTCGTCACGCGGCGCATCTCGGCCAGCGCGGCATCCTTGTGCGTCATGTTGCGCAGCCCGAACGCGACCGTGACCACATCGAAGTAGTTGTCCGGAAAGGGAATTTTCTCCGCGTCGCACAGCAGCGACGGCGTCACGATGCCCTTGTCGAGCAGCCGGTCGCGGCCGACGCGCAGCATCGATTCGTTGATGTCCGTGTGCCAGACCTCGCCCGTCGGCCCGGCCGCTTTCTTGAACGACTTGGTCAGGTCGCCGGTGCCGGCCGCGATGTCGAGCACCTTGAAGCCGGGGCGCACGTTCGCCTGCGCGATCGTGAACGCCTTCCACGCACGGTGCATGCCCGCCGACATCAGGTCGTTCATCAGATCGTAGTTGCTCGCAACCGAATGGAACACACCCGCCACTTTCTTCGCTTTTTCGTTTTCCTCGACGCTTTCGAAGCCGAAGTGGGTTTTGCTCATCGCGTTGATCCTCAGTAAATGGCAAGACGGCGCCAAGCGGGCGCCGTCGAATTTCAGTGGCAGTGGCCGTGCGACGCACCCGCCGCCGGCATCGGGGCATCGCGCTCGACGCCCGCCGCCTTCAGTTTGTCGAAATAGTCGCGCCACAGCGCGTCCTGCTGCGTGGCCAGCTCGTACAGCAGATCCCACGAGTAGATGCCGGTCGAATGGCCGTCGGAGAAGGTCGGCTGCAGCGCGTAGTTGCCGACGCCCTCGAGCGCGGTGATCGTCACCTCGCGCTTGCCGGTCTGCAGCGTTTCCTGGCCGGGCCCGTGGCCGCGCACCTCGGCCGACGGCGAATACACGCGCATCAGCTCGAACGGAATCCGGAAACTGTCGCCGTTCGGGTACTGCAATTCGAGCACGCGCGACACCGCGTGCACGACGACGCCGGACGGAATCGGCGTCGTGGAAGTCAAACCGCTCATGGCTGCCTCGAATCGGTCATGCGTTGAATTTCCTCGCGCACCGCATTGTGCAGCAGCGAGGCCTGCGCGGCGCGCGTGCGCAGCAGCGCCTCGGACACGCTGCGCTGGCGCGGCGCCCATACGGGCTGCGGAAAATGGGCGTCGTTGGAAAAGCGCGGAATCACGTGCCAGTGCACGTGCGGCACCATGTTGCCGAGGCTCGCGAGATTCACCTTGTTCGGCTGCATCACGCGGCGCACGGCCCGCTCGACCGCGTAGACCACGCGCATAAGATGTGCCCGCTCGGGCTCGCCGAGATCGGAGAACTCGGCCACGTGCGCGCCCCAGATCACCCGGCAGAAGCCCGGATACTCGTGCTCGCCCGTCGCGAGGACGACGCGCACCGCATCGTCCCGCCAGAGCACCTCGCCGCCGTCTTCACGGCAAAACACGCATTCCATCGTCGCTCCCATGTGGACGGGCGCCGGCATTGCTGCGCCGGCGCCCGCTCATTCCTGGCCCGGTCGGGCGGTCGTCATGCCCGCATTAGACCAGCACGCGCTCGATCCCGCCATTGTTCGCACGTGCGACATAATCGGCCATCCAGTTCTCGCCGAGTACCTGACGCGCGATTTCGACCACGATGTAGTCGGCTTCGAGGTTCGCATCCTCGCTGTAGCGCGACAGGCCCTGCAGGCACGACGGGCAGCTGGTCAGGATCTTCACGTCCGGGCCGTTCGCGGCCGCGGCGGCCGGCACCGGCGCGTTGCCGGCCACGACCGGGATGCTGCGCAGCTTCGCGGCACCCTTGCGGATCTCCTCTTCCTTGCGGAAGCGAACCTGCGTCGAGATGTCCGGACGCGTGACCGCGAGCGTGCCCGATTCACCGCAGCAACGCTCGTTCTTCTCGATCTTGTAGCCGTCCTTCTCCGAGCCCATCAGCTCGTTGACGAGCTTCACCGGGTCCATCGTCTTGATCGGCGTGTGGCACGGGTCGTGATACATGTAGCGCGTGCCCGACACGCCATCCAGCTTCATCCCCTTCTCAAGCAGGAACTCGTGGATGTCGATGATCCGGCAGCCCGGGAAGATCTTGTCGAATTCGTAGCCCGCGAGCTGGTCGTAGCAGGTACCGCACGACACGACCACCGTCTTGATGTCGAGGTAGTTCAGCGTGTTCGCGACCCGGTGGAACAGCACGCGGTTGTCGGTGACGATCTTCTCGGCCTTGTCGTACTGGCCCGAGCCGCGCTGCGGATAGCCGCAGCACAGATAGCCCGGCGGCAGCACGGTCTGCACGCCGGCTTCCCACAGCATCGCCTGCGTCGCGAGGCCGACCTGCGAGAACAGGCGCTCGGAGCCGCAGCCCGGGAAGTAGAACACCGCTTCCGAATCGACGGTGGTCGACTTCGGGTTGCGGATGATCGGCACGATCTTGTTGTCCTCGATGTCGAGCAGCGCGCGCGCCGTCTTCTTCGGCAGGTTGCCCGGCATCTTCTTGTTGACGAAGTGGATCACCTGCTCGACCACCGGCGGCTTGCCGACCGTGGCCGGCGGGTGCTGCGTCTGCTTCGTCACGACCTTCTTCAGCATGTCGTTCGCGAAGCGCTGCACCTTGTAGCCGGCGCCCATCATCACGCTGCGCGCGACGTTGATCGTCTGCGGGTTGGTCGCGTTCAGGAAGAACATGCCCGCCGCATTGCCGGCGTTGAACTTCTTCTTGCCCATCTTGCGCAACAGGTTGCGCATGTTCATCGTGACGTCGCCGAAGTCGATCTTCACCGGGCACGGCGTCGCGCACTTGTGGCACACCGTGCAGTGGTCGGCCACGTCGTTGAACTCGTCCCAGTGCTTGATCGACACGCCGCGGCGCGTCTGTTCTTCGTACAGGAACGCCTCGACCAGCAGCGACGTCGCGAGAATCTTGTTGCGCGGGCTGTACAGCAGGTTCGCGCGCGGCACGTGCGTCGCGCACACCGGCTTGCACTTGCCGCAGCGCAGGCAGTCCTTCACCGAATCGGCGATCGCGCCGATGTCGGACTGCTTCATGATCAGCGACTCGTACCCCATCAGCCCGAAGCTCGGCGTATACGCGTTGCGAAGATCGGCGCCTTCGAGCAGCTTGCCCTTGTTGAAGCGGCCGTTCGGGTCGACCCGCTGCTTGTACGCGCGGAATTCGGCGATCTCGTCGTCGGTCAGGAACTCGAGCTTCGTGATGCCGATGCCGTGCTCGCCGGAAATCACGCCGTCGAGCGAGCGCGCGAGCGTCATGATGCGTGCGACCGCCGCGTGGGCGTCCTGCAGCATCTCGTAGTTGTCGGAGTTGACCGGCAGGTTGGTGTGGACGTTGCCGTCGCCCGCGTGCATGTGCAGCGCGACGAACACGCGGCCGCGCAGCACCTGCTTGTGGATCGCCTGCGCCTCGTCGAGGATCTGCTTGAACGCGCCGCCGTTGAAGATCGCGCGCAGTTCCGCGCGGATCTCCTGCTTCCACGAGATCCGCACCGTGCGGTCCTGCGTGATGTGGAACACGGTCGCGCCCGGCTGCTCGTCGGCGCGGTCCGCGAACTTCTCGGCGAGCGCCTCGTAACCGAGCTGCACGAGGTAGTGCTGCGCCTCGCGCAACGGCTGGTCGAGCCGGTCGCGCACGAATTCCCAGCGGGCGCGCACGCGGCTGAGCAGTTCCAGCGCCTGCTGGACACGGTCTTCGAGCAGTTCGGCGCTCGGGATCTCGTTCGCGTCGTCGGTCTTGCCGAGCGGCAGGTTGCCGGCGCGGAAAAACGCTTCCAGCGCGTCGACGAGCTGCAGCTTGTTCTTCAGCGACAGCTCGATGTTGATTCGCTCGATGCCGTCGGTGTACTCGCCCATCCGGTTCAGCGGGATCACGACGTCTTCGTTGATCTTGAACGCGTTCGTGTGCTTCGCGATCGCGGCCGTGCGGCTGCGGTCGAGCCAGAAGCGCTTGCGCGCCTCCGCGCTGACCGCGACGAAGCCTTCGCCGCTCTTGCCGTTCGCCATCCGGATCACTTCGGACGTCGCGTGCGCGACCGCATCGGCATCGTCGCCGACGATGTCGCCGATCAGCACCATCTTGGGGAATGCGTTGCGCTTGCTCTTGGTCGCGTAGCCGACCGCGCGCAGATAGCGCTCGTCGAGGTGCTCGAGGCCCGCGAGGATCGCGCCGCCCTGCTTCGACGTTTCGAACAGGTAATCCTTGATCTCGACGATGCTCGGGATCGCTTCGCGCGCCTGGCCGAAGAACTCGAGACAGACGGTGCGCGTGTGCGCGGGCATCTTGTGCAGCACCCAGCGCGCGGACGTGATGAGCCCGTCGCAGCCTTCCTTCTGCACGCCCGGCAGGCCCGCGAGGAACTTGTCGGTCACGTCCTTGCCGAGGCCTTCCTTGCGGAACCGGCGGCCTTCGATCTCGAGCATCTCGCTCTTCAGCAGCTTCTCGCCCGGCGCGTACGCGCCGTCGAACCACTTCAGCTCGAAACGCGCGACCGCGATGTCGTGGATCTTGCCCTGGTTGTGCTCGTGGCGCGTGACTTCGAGCCAGTTGCCGTCCGGGTCGACCATCCGCCACCAGGCCAGGTTGTCGAGCGCGGTGCCCCACAGCACGGCCTTCTTGCCGCCCGCGTTCATCGCGACGTTGCCGCCGATGCACGATGCGTCGAGCGAGGTCGGATCGACCGCGAACACGTAGCCGGCCGCTTCCGCCGCCTCGGTCACGCGGCGCGTGACGACGCCCGCGCCGGAGAAGATCGTCGGCACCTTGTGCGCGACGCCCGGCAGCTCGGTCAGCTCGACCGCGCCGAGTTGTTCCAGTTTTTCGGTGTTGATCACCGCCGAGAACGGCGTGAGCGGCACCGCGCCGCCCGTGTAGCCGGTACCGCCGCCACGCGGGATCACGGTCAGCCCGAGCTCGAAGCAGGCCTTGATCAGCCCCGCGATCTCGGCTTCGGTATCGGGGGTCAGCACGACGAACGGGTATTCGACGCGCCAGTCGGTCGCGTCGGTCACATGCGACACGCGCGACAGCCCGTCGAAGCGGATGTTGTCCTTCTGCGTGCAGCGGCCGAGTGCCTTGGTCGCGCGGCGGCGCAGGTCGGCCATCTTCTCGAATTCGTCGGCGAACTCGTTGACCGCGCGCTGCGCGGCGGTTTCGAGCATCTCGACGCGCACCGCGCGTTCGCGGCCCGCGTCGTCGCGGTGCGCGGTGAGGTCCGCGCTGCGGCGCTTGCCGATTTCGGTCAGGCGGTGGTTCAGCGCCTCGATCAGCAGCGCGCGGCGCTTCGGGTTGTCGAGCAGGTCGTCCTGCAGGTACGGGTTGCGGCGCACGACCCAGATGTCGCCGAGCACTTCATACAGCATCCGTGCCGAGCGGCCCGTGCGGCGCTCGGCGCGCAACTCGTCGAGCACCGACCACGCCTCTTCGCCGAGCAGGCGGATCACGATCTCGCGATCCGAGAAGGACGTGTAGTTGTAGGGAATCTCGCGCAAGCGGGGCGCGGGGTCGGCGGCGACGGCAGCAGCCGCGCCATGCGGATCGAAAACTTGTGGTGCGTTCATGTTCGGACGACTCGGAGGGCCGATACACCGTGCACGGGCGTCGGCAAGCGCGTAGGCGCAATCTTGGGGAAATCTGTTCTGTTACCAGGCGCGCGGCTGTCCTTCATGGGGCCGGAGCGGGCGACTCGCCCCTCCTGGCCGGCGACAGGGCCTGGCGGCACTCGGAACCATCAGCACGATCGCGCGCGGCGCGCATGCCGCTCCGCCGCGGGGGTGGCTGCGCGCGGCGTCGGCTTCAACGGGGCGATCCGAGGGTGCCTCTGCATCTTCCGATCCTTGATTCAAAACGGAATTCTAACCCATGATCGGGCCACGCGTGACACGTCGGACAGGTCGTGGGGCTATCGCCGCGAGCCGCGCCAGGCGGGGCTCGGCGCGATTTCGTGCGACCATTCGCCGTCCGTCCGGTCGGTAACCGTGCAGTTAAACCGGTAAAAAAGCCGCGCAAGCTCGCCGACGCACCGCCCGTACGGCCCGCCAAGCGCGCGCTCGGCATGCCGCTTGCATGCGGGCGGACCCTTGGCGCTATCATTGATCTTTTACCGTCTGCTTCCGCACTGCACGCGAGCGCCCATGGCATCCCACGATTACCTGAAGAAAATCCTCACCGCGCGCGTCTACGACGTCGCGATCGAGACGGAACTCGAATCCGCCCGCAACCTGTCGGCCCGGCTGCGCAACGCCGTCTACCTGAAGCGCGAGGACAACCAGCCGGTGTTCTCGTTCAAGCTGCGCGGCGCGTACAACAAGATGGCGCACATTCCGGCGGACGCGCTCGCGCGCGGTGTGATTACGGCGTCGGCCGGCAATCACGCACAGGGTGTCGCGTTCTCGGCGGCCCGGATGGGCGTCAAGGCCGTGATCGTCGTGCCCATTACGACGCCGCAGGTGAAGGTCGATGCGGTGCGCGCGCACGGCGGCCCGAGCGTCGAGGTGATCCAGGCCGGCGAGTCGTACAGCGACGCGTATGCGCATGCGGTCAAGGTGCAGGAAGAGCGCAGTCTCACGTTCGTCCACCCGTTCGACGATCCGTACGTGATCGCCGGCCAGGGCACGATCGCGATGGAAATCCTGCGCCAGCATCAGGGCCCGATCCACGCGATCTTCGTGCCGATCGGCGGCGGCGGGCTCGCGTCTGGCGTTGCGGCCTACGTGAAGGCGGTGCGCCCGGAGATCAAGGTGATCGGCGTGCAGGCCGAGGACTCGTGCGCGATGGCGCAGTCGCTCAGCGCGGGCAAGCGCGTCGAGCTGAGCGAGGTCGGCCTGTTCGCGGACGGCACCGCCGTGAAGCTGGTCGGCGAAGAAACCTTCCGGCTCTGCAGTGAATATCTCGACGGCGTCGTGACGGTCAACACCGACGCACTGTGCGCGGCGATCAAGGACGTGTTCCAGGACACGCGCAGCGTGCTCGAACCGTCCGGCGCGCTCGCGGTCGCCGGCGCGAAGCTCTACGCGGAACGCGAAGGCATCGAGAACCAGACGCTCGTCGCGGTCACGTCCGGCGCAAACATGAACTTCGACCGGATGCGCTTCGTCGCCGAGCGCGCGGAAGTGGGTGAAGCGCGCGAAGCCGTGTTCGCGGTCACGATCCCCGAGGAGCGCGGCAGCTTCAAGCGCTTCTGCTCGCTGGTCGGCGACCGCAACGTCACCGAGTTCAACTACCGGATCGCCGATGCGCAGGCCGCGCACATCTTCGTCGGCGTGCAGATCAAGCGCCGCGGCGAATCGGCCGAGATCGCCGCGAATTTCGAATCGCACGGCTTCAAGTCCGTCGACCTGACGCACGACGAACTGTCGAAGGAACACATCCGCTACATGGTGGGTGGCCGTTCGCCGCTCGCGCTCGACGAGCGCCTGTTCCGTTTCGAATTCCCGGAACGGCCGGGCGCGCTGATGAAGTTCCTGTCGTCGATGGCGCCGGACTGGAACATCAGCCTGTTCCACTACCGCAACCAGGGCGCGGACTACAGCTCGATCCTCGTCGGGCTGCAGGTGCCGCAGGCCGATCGCGCCGAATTCGAACGCTTCCTCGCGGCACTCGGCTATCCGTATGTCGAGGAAAGCGCCAACCCGGCTTACCGCCTCTTCCTGTCGTAAAGGCGTCACGCATGAATCCCGAACATTCCCCGCTCGGCAAGGCCACCGTCTACGCCGCCCAGTACGACGCGTCGCTGCTGTTCCCGATCCCGCGCGCCGGCGCGCGCGAACAGCTCGGCATCACGTCGGCGCTGCCGTTCTTCGGCACCGACATCTGGAACGCCTACGAGCTGTCGTGGCTCAACGCGCGCGGCAAGCCGCAGATCGCGGTGGCGACCTTCTACGTGCCGGCCGAATCGCCGAACATCGTCGAATCGAAGTCGTTCAAGCTGTATCTCGGCTCGTTCGCGCAAACGAAATTCGACTCGATCGACGCGGTGCGCGACACGCTGAAGCGCGACGTCTCGGCCGCGTGCGGCGCGACCGTCTCCGTGCAGCTGGTGTCGCCGCACGATTTCGGCAAGCTCGAAATGGACGAACTCGACGGGCTGTCGCTCGACCGGCTCGACCTCGACACCGACGTGTACGAACCCGACCCGTCGCTGCTGTCGGCCGCCGAGGACGAAGCGCCGGTCGAGGAGACGCTCGTGTCCGACCTGCTGCGCTCGAACTGCCCGGTCACCGGCCAGCCGGACTGGGGCAGCGTGCAGATCCACTACGTCGGGCCGCAGATCGATCACGCGGGCCTGCTGCGCTACATCATCTCGTTCCGCAATCACACGGGCTTTCACGAGCAGTGCGTCGAGCGGATCTTCCTCGACATCCTGCATGCGTGCAAACCGGTAAAGCTCGCGGTGTATGCGCGCTATACGCGCCGCGGCGGGCTCGACATCAACCCGTTCCGCACCAACTACAACCAGCCGATGCCGGACAACGCGCGCAACGCGCGGCAGTGACGGCGGCGGGCGGCCGCCGCGGGTTGCAGTGGGCAACGCGCAGCCGCCACCCCGGACAAAAACAGCCCGGCCGGAATCAACCAGCCGGGCTGTTTTTCATTGCGCGGAAACGCGCGAACGACCCTCACCCGCTCACCGGCCGCTCCGGGAGAATCTCCACCAGGCGCAACAGGTAGCCGTCGGGATCCTGCACCAGCATCTCGACCTGGCCATGTTCGATCTCGTCCTCCCGATACCAGGACGTGCGCGGTTCGACGAACAGCGTCACGCCCGCGGCGCGAATCCGGTCGAGGATGGGGTCGAGCGCATCGACCTCGATCTGCAGATTGATCCCGCGCCCGAACGGCGGCTCCAGCGGGCCGGTCAGCCAGCCCTCCGGGCTGTACTGCTCGAGCATCAGCTGGGCCCGCCCGAATTCAAGATAGGCGAAGCCGTCTTCCGGGCGCTCGAAGCGAATCCGGAATCCCAGCACGTCACGATAGAAGCGAATGCTTCCGGCAAGGTCCGAGCAGATCAGCTCCGGCACCAGCGCAGCCCATTCCATGCATGTCATCTCCGTATGGTCATGCGGCACATTACCTGAACGAATCGGATGCGTTGCGGCGGTTGCCGCTTTGGGAACACCGCCCGCCGGTCGACCCGTGGCCGGCACATGAAAAAAACGGGCCCGACGCACATGAATGCGCCGGGCCCGTTGCGTAGCGGCTCGCCGTGGCGGCGTTACTTTGCCGGCGCCTTGTACGCGATGCAGTCAACCTCGACCTTGCAGTCGATGACCATGCTCGACTGCACGCACGCGCGTGCCGGCGGATGCTCGCCGAAGTACGAGATGAACACCTTGTTGAACGACGCGAAATCGCGCGCGTCGTCGAGCCACACGCCGCAGCGCACGACGTGCTCGAGGCCGTAGCCGGCTTCCTTCAGGATCGCGATCACGTTCTCGATCGTCTGCTTCGACTGCGTGACGATGCCGCCTTCGACGACCTCGCCGTTCACCATCGGCGTCTGGCCCGACACGTACAGCCAGCCGTCAGCCTCGACCGCGCGTGCGAACGGCATCACCTGGCCGCCGGTCCCCTTCGCTTCGCCTACGCCATATCGCTTCATCGTTTCACTCCTTGTTTCGGTTACGGATGCGCGCGCCGACGATGGCGCGCGCGGCAGATCGGAACAACCACCGCGTTCAGAACGCGGCGTCGGCACTCGCCGGCACGCGCTCGCCGCGCGCGACGAAGCCGCCGGCGCGCTCGCCGGTCGGCTGGCCGTTTTCATAAGTGAGCACGCCGTTCACCCACACGGCGTCGATCCCGTGCGCGGGCTGCTGCGGCTTCTCGAACGTCGCGGCGTCGATCACGATCGCCGGGTCGAACAGCACGAGATCCGCGTGGTAGCCCACGTGCACCTCGCCGCGTCGCGCGATCCCGTAGCGGCGCGCGGACAGCGACGTCATCTTGCGGATCGCCTCCTCGAGCGGCAGCAGGTTCGTGTCGCGCACGTAATGGCCGAGCACGCGCGGGAACGCGCCCCACAGCCGCGGGTGCGGCAGCGGATCGTTCGGCAGGCCGTCGGAGCCGACCATCGTCGCGGGATGCGACAGGATCCGGCGCACGTCGTCCTCGGACATGTTGTGGTACACCGCGCCCGCCGGGCGGATGCGCTGCGCGGCTTCCTGCTCGGTCACGCCCCACTCGGCCGCGATCGCCTTCAGCAGCTTGCCGGCCACTTCCGGGTGCGGCTCCGACCACGTGATCGTGATGTCGATGTCGCCCGTCACCTGCTTCATGTCGAGCGTCGACGAGCTGCGGCTGTACGGATAGCAGTCGCAACCGACCGGCTGGTAGCGGCGCGCGCCTTCGAGCGACGCGAGCACTTCGGTGCTGCGCCCCCAGTTCGACGGGCCCGCGCACTTCAGGTGCGAGATCACGACCGGCACGCGCGCATGGCGGCCGACCTGGTACGCCTCTTCCATCGCGTCGAGGATCGCGTCGAACTCGGTGCGCATGTGCGTGGTGTACAGCGCGCCCGCGTTCGCAAGCGGCTCGGCGAGCGCCATCACCTCCTCAGTCGGCGCCGCGAACGCGGAGCCGTACGCGAGGCCCGACGACAGGCCAAGCGCGCCGTTCGCGAGCGCCTCCTCGAGCTGCACGCGCATGCCGGCGATCTCGTCGTCGGTCGCCGCGCGGTCGAGGCGGTCCATCTGGTTGTTGCGCAGCGCCGTGTGGCCGACGAGCGCCGCGACATTCACGGCCGGACGCGCGTCGTTCACGGCCGCGACGTAGTCGGCGAAGGTCGGGTACAGGAACGCACCGCGCTCGCCGAGCAGGTTCATCGGGTCGGGCGGATCGCCCGCGAGCGTCACTGGCGACGCGCTGATCCCGCAGTTGCCGACGATCACGGTCGTCACGCCCTGCGAGATCTTCGGGATCATCTGCGGCGCGCGGATCACGTGCGTGTCGTCGTGCGTGTGCACGTCGACGAAACCCGGCGCGAGCGCGCGGCCGTTCGCATCGACGACGTTCTCGGCCAGCCAGTTCGACAGGTTGCCGATCGCCGCGATCACGCCGTTGCGGATCGCGACGTCGCGCGTGACGGGCGGCGCGCCGGTACCGTCGTAAAGCTGCGCGCCGACGATCAGCGTATCGGCGGCTTCGGGATGCGAATGCATGGTCAGTCTCCTACCGGTTGACGGTCTCCGCCGCCGCGGTGCGCATCGAGCGCGTGCTTGATACGGCGCAGCGATTCTCGGCCCGCATCGCCGAGCCGCAATGCGACTCCGGTGACGAGCACGTCGATCGCCATCATCATCGCGTAGCGCGATGTCGACGGCTTGTAAATGAAATCGGTTTCGAACGCGACGACCGGGATCAGGTGGTCGGCCAGCTTCGCGAGCGGCGACGCCGGCGCGGTGATCGCGATCAGCTTCGCGCCGTAGCGCTTCGCGAGCCGGCAGCTCTCGAGCAGCTCGGGCACGCGCCCGCTCACCGACAGCGCGACCACGACGGTATCGCGCGACAGCGTCGCGGCCACCATCCGCTGCAGCACGCTGTCCTGATAGCTCGCGACCGGCCGGCCGAAGCGCACGAGCCGGAAGCGCAGCTCGTCGGCGAGTGCGGTCGAGCCGCCGCCCTGCCCGTACACGTAGGTCATCTTCGCGCTGGCGAGCAGGTCGGCCGCTTCCTCGAACGACGTATTGCGCAGCAACTGATGGTTGTGCGCGAGCGCCACGCGGATCTCGTCGTAGACCATCGACGCGGGGCTCGTGTCGTCTGCCGGCGTCTCGTCGGACGGCACCAGGAAGCGCTGGCCGACGGCCGCCGCCTGCGCGACCAGCACCTTCAGTTCGCGCACGTCGCGGCAGCCGACGGCCTTCGCGAAACGCGTGACCGTCGCGACGCTGACCTCCGCATCGCGCGCGAGCGCGCCGATGCTCGCATGCGCGGCGCGCGCCAGATCGGCGAGGATGAACGCGGCGACCTTGCGCTCGGCTTCGCGCAGCTCGGGCGCGCATTCGGCGATCCGCGCGACGATGTCGAGGACCGGCGGAGCAGCCGGAGCCGGATGGCGCTCGGCGGCGAGCGGAGCGGACGGGGGAGCGGGCGTATTCATCTGCGGAAAAGGGTGCGAAGCTCGATGTTACTAAATAACATCACCGCGCCGATGCTACTTTCTGTACCATCGGCGTGTCAACTTCAGTGCAATGCATAGTGATGATGGAGCGGGATGACATGAAAGTTACAAACTATCAGGAAGCGACGATCGATCCGTTCGGCAAGGGCCTCGGCAATCTGCCGAGCGCGAGCGTGCCGCTCGGCGACGCAGGCCGACTCGAGTGGAACCTGCTCGCGGAAGACGTCAGCCTGCCGGCCGCCGTGCTTTACGAGGATCGCATCGAACACAACCTGAACTGGATGCAGGCATTTGTCCAGAAGTACGGCGTCAAGTTTGCGCCGCACGGCAAGACGACGATGGCGCCGCAACTGTTCCGCCGCCAGCTCGACGCCGGCGCGTGGGGCATCACGCTCGCGACCGCGCACCAGACGCAGGCCGCGTATCACGGCGGCGTGCGGCGCGTGCTGCTCGCGAACCAGCTGGTCGGCCGCCAGAACATGACGATCATCGCCGGGCTGCTGTCCGATCCCGATTTCGAATTCTTCTGTCTCGTCGATTCGGCGGAGAGCGTCGACCAGCTCGGCCGCTTCTTCGGCGCATTGAAGAAGCCGCTGAACGTGCTGCTCGAGCTCGGCGTGCCGGGCGGCCGCGCGGGCGTGCGCGATGCCGCGCAGCGCGAGGCCGTGCTCGCCGCGATCGCGCGCTATCCGGACACGCTGAAGCTGGCCGGTATCGAACTCTACGAAGGCGTGCTGAAGGAGGAAGGCGAGATCCGCACGTTCCTGCAGGAAGCGGTCGCGCTCACGCGCGAGCTCGCCGAAGCAGGCCGCTTCGCGCGTACGCCGGCGATCCTGTCCGGTGCCGGTTCGGCCTGGTACGACGTGGTCGCGGAAGAATTCGCGAAGGCGTCCAACGCCGGCTTCGCGGAAGTCGTGCTGCGTCCGGGCTGCTACCTGACGCACGATGTCGGGATCTACAAGAAGGCGCAAACCGACGTGTTCGCGCGCAACCCGATCGCACGCACGATGGGCGAAGGGCTGCTGCCCGCGCTGCAGCTGTGGGCGTACGTGCAGTCGGTGCCGGAGGCCGATCGCGCGATCGTCGCGCTCGGCAAGCGCGACGCGGCGTTCGACGCGGGGCTGCCGGAGCCGGCGCGCCACTTCCGCCCGGGCCGCGACACGGCACCGCGCGACGTCGCCGCCGCCGAAGGCTGGGCCGTCACCGGGATGATGGACCAGCACGCGTACCTGCAGATCCCGCCGGGCGCGGACGTGAAGGTCGGCGACATGGTCGCGTTCGACATCTCGCACCCGTGCCTGACGTTCGACAAGTGGCGCCAGGTGCTCGTGCTCGATCCGCAGTTCAGCGTGACGGAAGTCGTCGAAACCTTCTTCTGACGCACCGCGCACGCACCGCCCCGCCGCTCGCGCGGGGCGGCCGTCACGCGCGCTTCAAGCGGCCGGAGTACACTGCGCTTTCGTCCTCGGGGCCCCAGGCGGGCGTTGCATTCGCCTGTCGCGCGGGCCCTCAACGCAGCTCCACTGGAGAAAGCCATGGCCGCGAAGAAGATCCTGTTCCTGACCGGCGATTTCGCCGAAGACTACGAAACGATGGTGCCGTTCCAGGCGCTGCAGGCCGTCGGCCACCACGTCGATGCAGTCTGCCCGGGCAAGCGCGCGGGCGACAAGATCAAGACCGCGATCCACGATTTCGAGGGCGACCAGACCTACACCGAGAAGCCCGGCCACCAGTTCACGCTGAACGCGGCGTTCGACGATGTCGACGCATCGCGCTACGACGCGCTCGCGATCGCGGGCGGCCGTGCTCCCGAATACCTGCGACTCGATCCGAAGGTGATCTCGCTCGTGCGCGAGTTCGCCGAAGCCGGCAAGCCGATCGCCGCGATCTGCCACGCGGCGCAACTGCTCGCGGCGGCCGACGTGATCCGCGGCAAGCGCATCTCGGCCTACCCGGCGTGCGCGCCCGAGGTGAAGCTCGCGGGCGGCGAATACGCGGACATCCCGGTCGACGCGGCCGTGACCGACGCACCGTTCGTCACCGCGCCCGCCTGGCCCGCGCATCCGGCCTGGCTCGCACAGTTCCTCGTGCTGCTGGGCACGCGCATCGAGCTTTGAACCTGAAGGGAATTGAGATGAAATGAAGGGCCGGGCCGGCGGCGTATTCGCGCCGCCCTGCCCCGCGCTTCAGCGCGCGGCCGGCGTCGAGCCGACGTCCGCGATCCGCGACTCCAGCATCGCCAGCGCGCCCGACAGCGCATTCAGCACGTCGTCCGGCAATTGCGCCATCGTCTGCTCGAGAAACGCCTTGCGGCGCGGCAGGCACGTGTCGAACGCGGCGCGGCCTTCGTCCGTCAGCGTCACGTTGGTCACGCGATTGTCGCGTGCGTCGGATTCACGCTGGATCCAGCCGAGCGCGTCGAGCGACTTCAACTGGCGCGTAAGCGCGCCCGGATCGACGCGCAGCACTTCGACGAGCTTCTTCTGCGACGAATGCCCGCCCATCGTGTGCAACGCGACCATGATGCGCCAGCGCGGCATCGGCTGCCCGACCTGCGCCTCGAACGCGGTCATGAACGCGCGATACGTGCGTCCGAATTGCTGCAAGATCGCGACGCGGTCCTGTTCTTCCATGCGCTCAGTTCTACTCGTTCAATCGTTCAGTCGGCCGCGACATGCGGTTCGATCTTGCGCCGCAGCGCGATGGGCGGCACGCGGCGGCATTGCCACACCGACACGACGGCGACGACGGCCGCCATCGCGACGCCCAGGTGAATCGCGCTGACGAGCGATTCGCGGGCCGCTTCCAGCAGCAGCGCGCCATTATGCCCGGCACGCGTCAGCTCCGCGACCAGGCCGCCCTGCGCCGCGCGATCGATCAGGATCTGCGGATCGGCGAGCTGCGCGTGCCACTGCATCGCGTGGTCGGCCGACAGCGCATTGCGCACGCCGCCCGAATACATCTGGTTGACGAGCGTGCCGGTCAGCGCGGTGCCGATCATCCCGCCGACCATCCGCAGCGACTGCAGCAGCGCGGTCGCGATGCCGAGGTGCTCGCGGCCGGCCGTCTGCTGCGCGAAGACGGTGAGGTTCGGCAGCACGAAGCCGAGCCCGATGCCGCCCGCGACCATCAGCGCCATCAGCACCCACTTCGGCGTCGTGTGGGTCGACACGACGATGCCCGCGCAGGTGATCGCGAACAGCACGAAGCCGACGTGCAGCATCGCGTTCGGATTGCGGATGCGCGTGACGACCCGGCCGTTCATGATGCTGCCGATCGTGATGAACACGACGAGCGGCGTGATCACGAGCCCCGCCTCCTTCGGCGACATCCCGAACCCGCCCTGGAACAGCAGCGGCGCGTAGAACAGCAGCGAGAACATCGAGAAGCCGGCGAGGATCGCCAGCACGAAGAGCGCCGACAGCGCGCGGTTGCCGAACATGTCGAACGGCAAAATCGGCTGCGCGCAGCGCCGCTCCCAGTGCCACAGGCCGAAGCCGGCCGCGACCGCGACGACGAGCAGCAGCGACGCCCAGCTCGCGACACCGTACTTCGGCAGCCATTCGACGAACAGTTGCAGCGCGCCGAGCGACAGCGCGATCAACAGCGCGCCCGGCCAGTCGAGCCGCATCTTGCGATCGTGCTCGACCTGGCGCAGGTGCGGCAGGTAGCGCCACACGAACAGCAGCGACAGCAGGCCGACCGGCAGGTTCACGTAGAACACCGAGCGCCAGCCGAACGACTGGGTCAGCACGCCGCCGAGCGACGGGCCGACTGCGTTCGCGATGCCGAACGCGGAGCTCATCAGCACCTGCCAGCGCAGCCGCACGACGGAATCGGGGAACAGGTCGGGAATGCACGCGAACGCGGTGCCGACCAGCATCCCGCCGCCGATCCCCTGCAGCCCGCGCGCGAGCACGAGCATCAGCATGTCGTTCGCCATCCCGCACAGCACGGACGCGCCGGTGAACACGACGATCGACACGATGACGAACGGCTTGCGGCCGTAATAATCGCCGAGCCGGCCGAAGATCGGCACCGTGATCACGGAACTGAGCAGGTACGAGGTCGCGACCCACGCGTACAGGTCGAACCCGCGGAGCTCGGCGACGATGGTCGGCAGCGCGGTGCCGACGACGGTCTGGTCGAGCGCGACGAGCATGGTGACAAATGAGATCCCGATCATCGCCAGCAGCGATTCGCGGAACGGCAGGACTTGCCCACTCGAATGATGGGCGGCAGTATGGACGGCCATTTTTTGTTGGCGCAACTTTTGACGAGTCAAACAATCTCAAAATTCTAGCACGCCGGAGTAATCTAGGCTGGCGACGGTCAAACTCACTCAGACCGCCAAGGAGAATGATGGAACCGATTTCAATTACCCCCGCGACCACGCTGTCGCAGGAGGATCGGGACGCGCTGTGGCGCGCGAAGCAGGTGCTGGAAAGCCCGTCGCTGACGATGAAGCTGACGGGCATGCTGGGCGCGCCGGTCGAGAAAATGATCGCCCGGCTGCCGGATTTCGCGACCGGCAAGATCAACGATGCGACGCAGCTCGCGCTGCGCAAGTGCCTGAACATCGCGCTGCGCACGCTCGGCAAGCCGCCCGCGCCGGACGCCGAGCCCGACAAGCCGAGCAACCTGCTGCACAAGCTCGCGGTCGCGACGACCGGCGCGGCGGGCGGAGCGTTCGGCTTTCTCGCGCTGCCGGTCGAACTGCCGGTCACGACCACGCTGATCTTCCGCTCGGTGTGCGACATCGCGCGCAGCGAGGGCGAAGACCTGAGCTCGGTCGATACGCAGCTGCAATGCCTGGCCGTGCTCGGCATGGGTGGCAACCCGGACAAGCAGGAAGAGGACGCCGATCTCGGCTATTTCGTGCTGCGCGGCGCACTCGCGCAGGCGATCTCGAAGGCGTCGTCGGACATCACGACGAAGGGCATCGCCGCGCACAGCTCGGCGGCCGTATTCAAGCTCGTGCAGACGGTGGCGTCGCGCTTCTCGGTGCAGGTGACCGAGCAGATGGCCGCGAAGTCGATTCCGGCGATCGGCGCCGTGCTCGGCGCGACCGTCAATACGCTGTTCATCGACCATTTCCAGCAGATGGCGCACGGCCACTTCACCGTCCGCCGGCTCGAGCGCAAGTACGGCTCGGTGGCCGTCAAGGCCGCCTATCAGGCAATCGACGCCTCGCCGGCACGCTGAACCGCACGCTCGACCGCGACGCGGCGCAGGAACGCGGCCGCGCGGTCGAGCGCGTCGCGCGCTTCCGGCACCATCGGCGTGTACAGCTGCCACACGTGCGGCATGTCCGGCCACACCTCGATCTCCACCGCCACGCCGGCCGCCTTCGCCTTCTCGGCGACGCGGCGCGAATCGTCGAGCAGTACCTCGGTGCTGCCGACCTGGATATACAGCGGCGGCAGGCCCGTGAAATCCGCGTAGAGCGGCGACGCGTACGGATTCGTCCCCGGCTCGTCGCCCAGGTACAGCTTCGCGGCCTTCGACAACGCCGCACCCGCGAACATCGGATCGGCGCCATCGTTCGTGCGCAGCGTGGCGCCGGTGGCGGCCAGGTCGGTCCACGGCGAGAACAGGATCGCGCCGGCCGGCAGCGGCTCGCCGCGGTCGCGCAGCGCGACGAGCGTCGCGAGCGCGAGGCCGCCGCCCGCCGAATCGCCGCCGAGCACGATCGACTCGGGCGGGATGCCGAGCGCCAGCAGTTGCCGGTACGCGGCCAATGCGTCGTCGAGCGCAGCCGGGAAGCGGTTTTCCGGCGCCAGCCGGTAGTCGAGCGAGAACGAGCGCACGCCCGCACGCTTCGTCAGGCCGAACACGAGCGGCCGGTGGGTCCTCGTCGAACAGAAGTAATAGCCGCCGCCGTGGATGTACAGCAGCGTGCGGCCGGACCCGCGGCCTGCAACCGAGTCGGTGCGTTCGAGCCATTCGCCGCGCAGCGGCGCGTCGCCCGGGCCATAGCACTGGCGCAACCGGTAGCCCGATGGCGCACGGCGCGGCACGTACATCCGCAGGTCGGTAAAGCGCCGTGCGCGGGCGGGATCGAGCACCTCGCGCGTAGTCTCGGGACGGAACTGCCAGCGCAGCAGCCAGCAGGCGAACTTGCTTTGCCAACTCATCGGACGCACTCCGTAATCGCAGTGTGACGATGGTACGTGCGATCGCTCCCGCACCACTCGACAGGTGCCTCTATTTGACATCCTCCCGCGCCTGAAGGCTCGGGATTCCTACCGCGTTTGAAACGATGATGCTTGTCTCAGGCCGCCTCGGCGGGTTCCTGCTTCACGGAGCGGCCCGACTGCACCGGCTCTCCACCGGCTGCAACGCGGTGCCCCCGCGCCAGTATGTCGATCGCACCGACCACATCGGCATGGCCCTCATGACCGCACGCGACACAGCGGAATGCCGCCTGCGTCTGCCGGTTTTCGGCGCGCACGGATCAAACGCCGGCACTCAGTTCGCCGGCATCACCTGGCCGCGGATCTCGCCGGCCGGGTGGTCCTTCGTATGGACGTTGAAGTACCACTTGCCGCCCATCAGGTCGGTGACCTGCGCGTCGGTGAGCTCCTTCGAACCCTTGATCGGGCTCGCCAGCTCGTCCTTCGGAATCGGCACCTGCACGCCCGCGTTCTGGCCGACCGGTGCGGGCCCGTGGAAGTGCGCGGCGGTGGCCGGCCCCGTGAGGTGTTCGTAAGTGACCTTCCACTGCAGCATGTGCGTGGCCGTGTCGTAGGTGGCCTCGACGTCGCCCGAGCCCTTGGTCGCCGTCGGCGGCACTTCGCTCGACGGCTGGAGATTGGCGGACAGGCGCACCGTTTCGGCGGCGGCGCTGCCGGCGGCCAGCACGCCCGCGAGTAACGCGACCTGGAGCAAACGCAGCTTGAGCATGGACTCTCCTTGTACGACGTGGTACGCCGCCCGAGCGGGGGCGTCAGACAAGATGGTAGTCGATCGCCGCTGATCCGGGCATCCACCGAACGGCCATGCTGCGAATCGCCGCAGCGCGCACGGCCGGCCATCTCGCGCGGCGCACGACGCGTCAGTCTGCGTCAACCTGGAATGGACCTTTGCAGCCAGATGACTGAATCCGCGCACGGCCTTTCGCTACACTTCGTCTCACAGTTGCTTGTTTCCTTCGTCCGAAGGAGTCTGCGAGTATTCACGCGGCCGCCCGGCCGCGTTTTTTTTGCGCGCGCCGCCGGATCGATCCGGCTCACACCGTATCAAGCATGACGAAGCGATCTCGCCGCTTCGCGTCACGCGCGATAGCCGGGATCGATGCGATCGACGATACGCTGCAGCGCATCGAACGCGTCCTGCCCCGCGCCATGCTTCGGATCGAAATTCAGCGAATCGCGCACGCACCCTTCGAGCACGGGCGGCGCGATCGACAGCGCATCGCCGATCGCATGCGTGGCGACCTGCACCTCGCACGCGCGATTGAGCAGCCACATCAGCGAGAACGTCTGCGCGAGCGTCGCGCCGATCGTCACGGGCCCATGATTGCGCAACAGCAGCACGGGCCGGCCGCCGGCGCTCTCGACGATGCGCCGCCCCTCTTCGAGATGCACGGTGATGCCCTCGAAGTCGTGATACGCGATCTTCCCGTACAGCTGCGCCGAATAGAAATTCGAGAACGACAGCCCGTCGCGCGAACAGCACACGGCCATCGTCGGCGTCGTGTGCACGTGCATCACGCAGTGCGCGTCGGGCAGCGCCGCATGGATCGCGCTGTGGAACGTGAAGCCGGCCGGGTTGATCGGCCAGTCGGAATGACCGATCACGTTGCCGTCGATGTCGATCTTCACGAGGTTCGACGCGCACACCTCGCGGTAATGGAGCCCGAACGGGTTGATCAGGAAATGTCCATCCTCGCCCGGCACGCGCAGCGAGATATGGTTGTAGATCAGCTCGGTCCAGCCGAGATGGTCGAAGATGCGGTAGGCCGCCGCGAGCTGCACGCGCGCCTGCCATTCGGCTTCGGAGAAACGCGCGGGACGCGTGAACGGCTGGTTCGGGACACGTTGCATGGGGGAGGCTCCGGTTGCGGGCGCATGGCGCGGCTGTACGGCCGTGCGCCCTGTCTCCTGGCGCCGCGCAGGATCAAATCGCGGCCCGGTTCGTCTGGCCGCCCGGACCCTTGAATGCGGCTGCCGGCGGCACCTTCACGATGCAACGATAGTTGCGCGCACAACCATATCACCTTTCCCCGCGCATCGGTATCGCGGGTTTTGCCGGAGCGCCCTGCCCGCTTCCGCCCCTTTTACAGCTGATCGTCGACCGGCAGCAGCATGAACACGCCGGTCATCAGGTTGCGCAGCAGCCCCGCATGCGGATCGACGTGGTACGTGCTCGGCACGCCGTCGTCGACGCCGGTCCATTCCAGTTCGGGCGTGCCGCCGCCCGGCGGCGTCACAAGGCTCACGCGATAGCTGTCGTCGGGCTGCGTCACGCGCGCGAAGATCGTCGCGACCTGCTGCGCGAGCGCCGGGCTGTGGATCACCAGCGCCAGCTCGGTATTCAGGTTCGCCGAGCGCGGATCGAGGTTCATCGAGCCGATCACGAGGATCTTCCGGTCGATCACGTACGCCTTCGCGTGCAGGCTCGCGCGCGAACGCGAGCCGAACAGCCGCGCCCGCCGCCGGCCCGGCTCCGCCTTGAACTCGTACAGCTCGACGCCGTGCTGCAGCAGCGGCACGCGGTACGGCCCGTAGCCGGCCTGCACGGCCACCGCATCGGTCGCGGCGAGCGAATTCGTCAGGATCGCGACCCGCACGCCGCGCGCGGTCGTCTCGCCGAGGATCTTCACGCCCGCGTCGTGCGGCACGAAGTACGGCGAGAACGCGAGGAATTCCTGCTGCGCGTGGCGCGTCAGCTCGACGAGCCGCTGCATCGGCGGGCTCACGTAGCCGGTCGGCTGCGCGACCTTGTCCGGCGCGTCGACCTCGAATTCGGCCGGCGCCCACACGAGCCCGAGCTCGTCGCGTGCAATCTGCTGCGCGAGCGGCGTCGCGTTCAGCGGCTTCGCGTTGTACGGCTCGGCGTTCTTGCGCCAGTGGGCGCGCAGCTCGTCGCGCATCGCGTCGAGGTCCTTCGCGTCGAACGACTGGTGGTTCAGCTCGCGCAGCGGATAGCTGCTGCCACTCGCCCAGTAGGTGTCGAAGCTTCCGGAGACGTCGTTCGTCACGGGGCCCGCGGCGAGCACGTCGAGATCGCGGAACTGCAGCGTCGGACTCGCGCTGAAGTATTCGTCGCCGAGATTGCGCCCGCCGACGATCGCGATCTGGTTGTCCGCGATCATCGCCTTGTTGTGCATCCGGCGCGTGAAGCTGTCGATCCGCGTGAAGAAGTTGGTCGTGCGCTCGACCATCCCCTGCTGCGACGCGCCGAACGGGTTGAACACGCGGATCTCGATGTTCGGGTGCGTGTTCAGCGCGGCCATCACGCGATCGATGTCGCGGAAGTTCAGATCGTCGACCAGCATCCGCACGCGCACGCCGCGATCGGCCGCGTACAGCGCCGCGCCGAGCAGCAGCTTGCCGGTCGTATCCTCGGTCGCGATGTAGTACTGCATGTCGAGCGTCTTCGTCGCCGCCCGCGCGAGTGCGATGCGCATCTGCAGCGCCGACGCGCCGTCGGCCAGCAGCCGGAAGCCCGACTGGCCCGGATGGGCGGCTTCGGGTGCGGCGAGCGCGTCGTGCAGCGGCGTCGCGGTGTCGGGCGACAGCGCACGGGACACGGGGCGATCGAGCGCGGTGGCGGGCGGGGACAGTCTGGCAAAGACGGCTTCAAACGCCGGCGCCCTTGGCGGGGCGCGCGGCGGCATGGATTCGGAAACGATCGATTATACGGGATCGGGGCCGGCTTCCGGGCAAAGCGCCGGCAAAGC
>NZ_JAAGPM010000110.1:0-26522 GCF_017104865.1 Burkholderia sp. Ac-20349 | reverse complement strand
TTCTCAGCAGCGCTGCGTTTTCAGCAGCAGAGAAGCGAGATTATGAACCGTGTTTCGCATTTCGTCAACAACTTTTTTTACTACATCGTTGCGACTGCGGGGCTCAACTTCCAGGCCAGTGGCGCGCCTCAGACTCCAGCACACCGCCAACCTTGCCTCCCTCTTCCGCGCCGCGTTTCCGTTAGCGCGAAAGAGGCGTGATTGTAGGCACCCGCCCCCAACTGCGCAAGCCCCTTTGTGAAAATATTTTGAAAAAGCCCCCGTGCGCTACCGCGCACGAGGGCTTGGGGCTCGACAGGCCGCGTGACGCCGCCGACCTCCCTGCCGCCGGCAATACTTCTCGCTATATATAGAGGGGCATCACTTGCCGCCCACTGCAGCCTGCAGTTGCTCGACCGGCACTGCGTCGGCCATCGCCGTGTAGCCGGCGTCGCTCGGATGAATGCCGTCGCCGCTATCGTAGCGACGCTGCAGCACGCTCGGGCGCGCCGGATCGCGCAGCACCGCATCGAAGTCGACCACACCGTCGAACCCGCTACCGCTTCGGATCCACCGGTTCACCTCAAGGCGGATCGCCTCGCGCCCCGCCGGCAGCCCGGCCGGCGTCAGCGTCGCGCCGAAGACCTTCACGCCCTGACGGTGCGCCGCGTCGATCAGCCGGCGGTAGCCGTCGATCAGCGACGCGGCCGTGACCTGCGTATGCGGGTGGTCGCAATCGAGCCCCGCGCGCGGCGGCATCGCCGCGAAGTTGATGTCGTTGATCCCGATCAGCACGATCGCCGCCTTCACACCTGCCCGCGACAGTGCATCGCGCTCGAAACGCGACGCCAGCGACGCGCCGTAGCACGCCGAATCGCTGAGCAGCCGGTTCCCGCTGATACCAAGGTTCGCGACGCCGATCGACTCCACGCCGGCAGCGGTCAGCCGATGCGCAAGCGCATCCGGCCAGCGGCGATTTCGGTTCACGCTCGAGCGCAGCCCGTCGGTGATCGAATCGCCGATCGCGGCTACGCTGGCGCGCGCGGAACCGGTCTCGACTGCGAGCTCGGTCACCCACACATATTGGGTAAAACGGGTGCGGAACGCGGCGGCGCCCGGGTCACTCACGTGATCGCCCGGTGCGGACACGTAATTGAACTGATTCGACACGCGATGCCAGACCGTCATCCGTTGATTCGGCCCCATCTGGAGGCTGATCGCATACGGACGCCCGGCCGCCACATCGATCGCCACCGGATCACTTTCGAGTTCCTGGCCCGGTGCAAGCGTCACCGACGCCTTGCCGCCGAACCGGACCGGCACAGCCGCACCGCCGGCGAGTGCCGCGCCTTCACCGGCGCGCGCGAGGCTCGCCGCCTCGACGACCAGCGGCGCACGACCGTATGCATTGCTGACGCGGATCCGTGCGGCGCGCCCCGACACCGTCGGATAGACGATCTGGCGCACGGCGCGTCCGGCCACATCGGGCGCGCGATAGAGCGGCGGCGGTGCGGCAAGGTCGGGAATCGGTTGCAGTGCGGTCGCCCACGCGGCAACCCATCCGGCCGGCGCGGCCGAAGCCGACGCCACGAGCGGCGAGACAAAGACAGCCGCGCCCAACACGGCCGCGGCGATACTGCTTCGGAATGACATCGGCAAAATCCTCGTCGGAAAGCGGGCATTGTGCCGCAGAAGACGCGGCCCCACGTGTTGGCCACCCTCACGTCGCCCGATCGCGCCCCGACGTCCCTCGTTTACCCGAGTCTCGCCGCAAATCCGCAAGAAATTTATTAACCGACCGGTCGGTTGGTTTATACTTCGCACACATTCAACCGGACGAGAGCCTCGCCATGTACACGCAATCCCTCGACATCCCCGGCAACGTCGCGCCGCTCGACGCCGCAGCCGAGTCGCCCGAGCAGGCGCGGTTCGATGCGGTCATGGCCGCCGACGGCAAGATCGAGCCGCAGGACTGGATGCCCGACGCCTATCGCAAGACGCTGGTTCGCCAGATCTCGCAGCACGCGCACTCGGAAGTCGTCGGCATGCTGCCGGAAGGCAACTGGATCTCGCGCGCGCCGAGCCTGAAGCGCAAGGCGATCCTGCTCGCGAAGGTCCAGGACGAAGCCGGCCACGGTCTCTATCTTTATAGCGCGGCCGAAACGCTCGGCGTCTCGCGCGATTCGCTGATCGACGCGCTGCTCGCCGGCAAGGCGAAATACTCGAGCATCTTCAACTACCCGACGCCGACCTGGGCCGACGTCGGCGTGATCGGCTGGCTCGTCGACGGCGCCGCGATCATGAACCAGATCCCGCTGTGCCGCTGCACGTACGGCCCGTATGCGCGCGCGATGATCCGCGTGTGCAAGGAAGAATCGTTCCACCAGCGCCAGGGTTTCGACGCGCTGCTGTCGATGATGAAGGGCAGCGACGCACAACGCGCGATGGTCCAGCAGGCCGTGAACCGCTGGTGGTGGCCGGTGCTGATGATGTTCGGCCCGAGCGACGCCGATTCGGTCCACAGCAGCCAGTCCGCGAAATGGGGCATCAAGCGGATCTCGAACGACGACCTGCGGCAGAAGTTCGTCGACGCGACGGTCGACCAGGCGAAGGTGCTCGGCGTGACGCTGCCCGACCCGGACCTGAAGTGGAACGAGGCGCGCGGCCATCACGACTACGGCACGATCGACTGGGACGAATTCTGGCGCGTGGTCAACGACGGCGACGGCCCGTGCAACAAGGAACGCCTCGCGACCCGCGTGAAAGCGCACGAGGACGGTGCATGGGTGCGCGAAGCCGCACTCGCTCACGAAGCCAAGCGCCGCGCGCGCGCCGAACAGCACGCCGCCTGAGCGGCGGCACACCATCGAATTCAGGATTCAGGAGAAAGTGATGAACAAGGAATGGCCGATCTGGGAAGTGTTCGTGCGCAGCAAGCAGGGGCTCGACCACAAGCATTGCGGCAGTCTGCACGCCGCCGACGCGTCGATGGCGCTGCGCATGGCGCGCGACGTCTACACGCGCCGCCAGGAAGGCGTGAGCATCTGGGTGGTGCCGTCGTCGGCGATCACCGCGTCGGATCCGAACGAGAAGGCCGAGCTGTTCGAGCCCGCGGGCGACAAGATCTACCGTCACCCGACGTTCTACACGCTGCCCGACGAAGTCAACCACATGTAACGCCCGCGCCATGACGATCACGCCCGAACACCTCTCCTACGTGCTGCGCCTCGCGGACAACACGCTGATCCTCGGTCAGCGCAACGCCGAATGGTGCGGCCACGGCCCGATCCTCGAGGAAGACATCGCGCTCACCAACATGAGCCTCGACCTCATCGGCCAGGCGCGCATGCTGTATACGCATGCGGCCGAACTCGAGCGCCAGCTCACCGGCGCGACGAAGACCGAGGACGACTATGCGTACTTCCGCACCGAGCGCGAGTTCGCGAACTTCACGCTCGCCGAGCTGCCGCACTACGGTCCGATCGCCGGTACCGCACACGCCGACAAGGACTACGCGGTCACGATCGTGCGCAACTTCCTGTACTCGGCGCTGATGCTGCACGTGTGGAGCGCACTGGAAACGTCGACCGACACGCAGCTCGCCGCGATCGCCGCGAAATCGGTGAAGGAAACCCGCTATCACGTGCAGCACGCACGCGAGTGGCTGGTTCGCCTCGGTGACGGCACCGACGAATCGCACCGTCGTGCGCAGGACGCACTCGACTACCTGACGCCGTACACGCGCGAATGCTTCGCCGCCGATGCGATCGACGATGCGGTCGCCGCCGCGGGCATTGCCCCCGCGCCGGCCGTGCTCGAAGCGGCATGGCGCGCGGACGTCGACGACGCGCTCGCGGAGGCGACGCTCACGCTGCCGGCCCCCGTGCAGCACGTGACGACCGGCAAGCAGGGCGAGCACTCGGAACACATGGGCTACCTGCTCGCCGAAATGCAGAGCCTCGCGCGCCAGCATCCCGGCGCGAGCTGGTAACCAGCCGCCCTAACGGAGCCCGACGATGTCCGTCCAGACCGCCGCCCCCGCTCACGCCGTGCGTGCCGCGCGCCACGCCGACCCGCTGCTCGCCCGTGCATGGGACGTGCTCGAAGCCGTGCCCGACCCCGAGATCCCGGTCGTGTCGATCCGCGAGCTCGGCATCCTGCGCGACGTCCGCCACGCGGACGACGGCCAGCTCGAAGTCGTGATCACGCCAACCTACTCGGGCTGCCCGGCCATGTCGCAGATCGCGGAGGACATCGCCGCCGCGCTGCAGGCCGCCGGCCTGCCGCCGCACCGGATCGAGACGGTGCTCGCGCCCGCCTGGACGACCGACTGGATCACGCAGGAAGCGCGCGACAAGCTGCGCGCGTACGGCATCGCGCCGCCGGTCGGCCAGTGCGGCACCGCCGCGCCGCGGGAGAACGTCGTGCGTTTCGTGCCGCGCCCCGTCGCGGCGCCCGCGTGCCCGCGCTGCGGCTCCGCCCGTACCGAGCGTCTCGCGCAATTCGCGTCCACGGCCTGCAAGGCGCTGTATCGCTGCGTCGACTGCCGCGAACCCTTCGACTACTTCAAACCCTATTAATCGATATGGCGACCCCGCAATTTCATCCGCTGCGTATCCGCGACGTGCGGCCCGAGACCGCCGACGCCGTGACCGTCTCCTTCGACGTGCCGTCCGAGCTGCGCGACGCGTACCGCTTCACGCAGGGCCAGTTCGTCACGCTGAAGACCCACATCGACGGCGAGGAAACGCGCCGCTCGTATTCGATCTGCGTCGGCACGACGGACTACGACCGTGACGGCGAACTGCGCATCGGCATCAAGCGCGTGCGCGGCGGCCGCTTCTCGAACTTCGCGTTCGACTCGCTCAAGCCGGGCCACACGATCGACGTGATGACGCCGGACGGCCGGTTCTTCACGCACCTGAACGCCGACCACGGCAAGCAGTACGTCGCGTTTTCCGGCGGCTCCGGGATCACGCCGGTGCTCGCGATCGTGAAAACGACGCTCGAACTGGAGCCGCGCAGCACGTTCACGCTGATCTACGGCAACCGCAGCGTCGACGCGATCATGTTCGCGGAGGAGCTCGAGGACCTGAAGAACCGCTACATGAACCGCTTCGTCCTCTATCACGTGCTGTCGGACGACCAGCAGGACGTCGAGCTGTTCAACGGCGTGCTCGACCAGGCGAAATGCGCGGAATTCCTCGGCACGCTGATGCCGGCCGACGCGATCGACGAGGCGTTCATCTGCGGCCCCGCGCCGATGATGGATGCGGCCGAAGCCGCGCTGAAGGCGGCCGGCGTGCCGCAGGCGAAGGTGCATGTCGAGCGCTTCGGCACGCCGCTGCCGCAGGCCGGCGCCCCGGTCGTCGAAATCACCGACCAGACGCCGGCGGCCGACCTGGAAATCGTGCTCGACGGCAAGAAGCGCAAGCTGCGCCTGCCGTACGAAGGCGTGAGCCTGCTCGATATCGGCCTGCGCGCGGGCCTCGCGCTGCCGTACGCATGCAAGGGCGGGGTGTGCTGCACGTGCCGGGCGAAGGTGCTCGAAGGCGAAGTTCGGATGGAGAAGAACTACACGCTCGAGGAGCATGAAGTGAAGGATGGTTTCGTGCTCACGTGCCAGTGCCACCCGATCAGCGACAAGGTCGTCGTGAGCTTCGACGAGCGTTGAGCGACGTCGCGTCGCGGCGCCGGACGGTTTCTCGCCGTCACACATCTCGCTTACACTAGGGGCCGCCGGCCGGCTGGACATCGCAACGTCCGCCCGGCCGGCGGTTTTCTTTTGTTGACGACAGGCCGATGAGTACCATTCATGTGATTCAGGGCGGCACCGCCGCCGAGTCGCTGCGCGAAGCACTCGCGCAAGCCGGACGCGACGAGCTCGTCGTCGGATTGCTCGACGACCTCGGTGTCGGGCCGCTCAAGGGCGCCGACGAGGCACCCGACACGCGCGCCGTCTTCTGGCAGCGCGTGCTCGGCGACCGGATTCCCGACTGGAACGCAGAGATCGAAAGCGAGTTCGCACGCCTCGACCAGCTCGCGATGGATACGGGCCAGGTCGTCGTGTGGCACGCGCCGAGCGTCGGCGACAAGCTGCTGCTGCGCCGCGTCGCCTATCACCTGCGCAACGTCCCGCAACGCCTGAACGAAGTACGGCTGTCGGCCGCCGATCTCGACACCGCGCAGCGCGCGTCGCTGTCGCGCACCGACCAGGCATGCGCGACCGGCATGTTCTCGCCCGCGGAACTGGCGCGCAAGCGGCCGGTCGCCGCGCCGATCTCGGTACTGCGCATCGGCCGCCTCGCGCTCGAATGGCAGGAGGCGAAGCACCTGAACGCCGAGCTGCGCTACTGGGTCAGCAACACGATCAAGAGCGGCCATTACGCGGATCTCGACGCACTGATCGTCGCGCGCGCGGAAGCCGACTGGCTGCCCGCGGGGCGCCTCGTCGGCAGCATCATGGCCGACGCCGACCGCGGCGGGCTGTTCGTCAGCGACTCGATCGCCTGGTGGCGCTGCCGCGAGCTCGCGGCAGCCGGCCGGCTTGAGCTGCAGGACGACGCGTCCGACGCCCTCTCTTCCACGCAGGTGCGCGCAGCCCGCGCGGCCACCCCGCACCGCTAATCTTCCGTATTCGACCATGGCCCGTACCCGAGCGCCCGACCACGAATCCCAGCGCGAGCAGATCCTCGATCTGGCCGCCGAGAAATTCGCTCAGACGAGCTACCCGAGCACGTCGATGTCCGATCTCGCGACCGCGAGCGGCACGTCGAAGGCACGCCTCTATCACTATTACGAGAGCAAGGAAGCGATCCTGTTCGACCTGCTCGACCGCTACACGAAACGGCTGATGCTGATCATCGCCGAGGTCGAAGGGGCGAGCCAGCGGCGCGGCCTCAGCGAGCGCGATGCGTTCGCGGAGCTCGTGCGCGCGTTCCTCGCCGAGTACGAGACATCGCACAGCCGCCACGTCGCGCTGCTCAACGACGTGAAGTATCTCGAGGACGCGCAGCGCGAAATCGTGCTCGACCGCCAGCGCGACATCGTCGCGGCGTTCACGCGACAGCTCGCGCGTGCGTACCCGGACCGCATCTCGAAGGAAAACCAGACGTCCGTGACGATGATGGTGTTCGGGATGATCAACTGGACGTTCACCTGGCTGAAGCCCGGCGGCCGCCTCGGCTACCGCGACTTCGCCGAGCAGGTGATCGACCTGATCGAACGCGGGCTGTCGACGGCCGCCTGATTGCCGCGCAGCAGCAAACGTTGCGCGACGGGCACACTGCGACCGCCCGCCGCGCATTTCATATGATGAATTTTAAATTGCTTAAAAATCAAATAGATAGCCAATTAACTAAGCAGATTTAGAATTCATCCTCCAGCTTAAACATCGTTAAATACGGGTTTTCCCCAATCCGGGGGCTGACGGTCGGGTAAAATGCTGTTGCATTGCACAACCCGCTGTACGGTCACACATTGAGGAACCCACGATGAACACGCAATTCAACGGCACTGCCGATGTCGTCGGCAACGCCGGTAGTGCGCCGGTTCTCGTCAGGGAACTGGCTTCCAAAGACCGTGAGCAAATGCTCACCCACTTTCTCTCGCTCGACGAAGAGGACCGCCTGCTGCGCTTCGGCCAGATGGTGCCCGACCACGTGATCGAGAACTATGTCCGCACGATCGACTTCGGCCGCGACACCGTGTTCGGCGTGTTCGACCACGACCTCGAACTGATCGGCGTCGGCCACCTGGCCTACCTGCCGGCCGAGGGCGACAAGCGCACGGCCGAATTCGGCGTGTCGGTGCTCGAAAGCGCACGCGGCCGCGGCGTCGGCTCGAAGCTGTTCGAGCGCGCGGCGATCCGCAGCCGCAACACGCACGTGACGATGCTGTACATGCACTGCCTGTCGCGTAACGCGACGATGATGCACATCGCGAAGAAATCCGGGATGCGGATCGAGTATGCGTACGGCGAAGCCGATGCGTACCTGTCGCTGCCGCCGGCCGACCACTCGACGATCATCGCCGAGATGCTGCAGGAGCAGGCCGCGGTGTTCGACTACGCGATGAAGCGCCAGGCGCGCCGCACCACGAAGTTCATCGAATCGCTGATGCCCGCCGCCCTGACGGCGTAATGTCGGCCAGCCGGGCCGCGCCTGCCGCGCGCCCGGCCTCCCCCTGCCCCGCCGCGCACTAGCGCACCGAACGAATCGGCAACGCCGTCGTCTCCTTGAAGCATTCGAGCGAAAAGCTCGTCTTCACGTCGATCACCGACGGGTGATGCAGCAAATGCTCCTGCACGAAGCGGGAGAAATGCGCCATGTCCTCGACCTGCACGCGCAGCAGGTAATCCATGTCCCCCGTCATCGCGTGGCACGCGACCACTTCCGGCCAGGTCTGCACGGCCGCACGAAACAGCTCCGCATGGGTCGCGCCCGCGCGCGCCGACGTTTCATCGGCCCGCACCGGCGCCAGGCCGCCGCGCTTCTCGAGCCGCACGCTCACGTACGCGAGCAGGTCGAGCCCGAGCTTCTGCGGATTCAGCAGCGCGACATAGCCGGTGATCACGCCGATCTCCTCGAGCCGTCGGATCCGCCGCAGGCACGGGCTCGGCGACAGGTTCACGCGCTCGGCGATCTCCTGGTTCGACAGGCGCCCGTTCTCCTGAAGAATCGCGAGAATCCGCCGGTCGATGGCATCCAATTCGGCTTGCGCCATCTTCTGCCCTCCAATGAGTAGTTAGAGACTGGAAATTGCGCCATCGTAGGTTCAGGCAATTAAGTTCGCAAGTTTACGCTCGCGGCTGCCCGCTACACTCTGTCGCACGTACCGAGTCGTCGCGCACGCCGCCGCGTGTGCCACGTTCGACATCGAACCACGCCGGGTATGCGCACACCGCCCCGGCCGATCGCCCCCACAGGAGACACGCCATGCAGATCCCGAACTGGGACAACCCCGTCGGCACCGACGGCTTCGAATTCATCGAATACACGGCACCGGACCCGAAAGCGCTCGGACAACTGTTCGAACGGATGGGTTTCACCGCGATCGCGCGCCACCGCCACAAGGACGTGACGGTGTACCGCCAGGGCGACATCAACTTCATCATCAACGCCGAACCCGATTCGTTCGCGCAACGCTTCGCGCGCCTGCACGGCCCGTCGATCTGCGCCATCGCGTTCCGCGTGCAGGACGCCGCGAAGGCGTACCAGCACGCGCTGGAACTCGGCGCCTGGGGCTTCGACAACAAGACGGGCCCGATGGAGCTGAACATCCCGGCGATCAAGGGCATCGGCGATTCGCTGATCTACTTCGTCGACCGCTGGCGCGGCAAGAACGGCGCGCAGCCGGGCGCAATCGGCGACATCAGCATCTACGACGTCGATTTCGAGCCGATCGCCGGCGCGACCCCGAACCCGGTCGGCCACGGCCTCACCTATATCGACCACCTGACGCACAACGTGCATCGCGGCCGCATGCAGGAATGGGCCGAGTTCTACGAGCGCCTGTTCAACTTCCGCGAAGTGCGCTACTTCGACATCGAAGGCAAGGTGACGGGCGTGAAGTCGAAGGCGATGACGTCGCCGTGCGGCAAGATCCGCATCCCGATCAACGAGGAAGGCTCGGATACGGCCGGCCAGATCCAGGAATACCTCGACGCGTACCACGGCGAAGGCATCCAGCACATCGCGCTCGGCGCGAGCGACATCTACCAGGCGGTCGACGGCCTGCGCAGCAAGGAAGTGAAGCTGCTCGACACGATCGACACGTATTACGAACTGGTCGATCGCCGCGTACCGGACCACGGCGAATCGCTGGAAGAACTGAAGAAGCGCAAGATCCTGATCGACGGCGCGCGCGACGACCTGCTGCTGCAGATCTTCACCGAGAACCAGATCGGGCCGATCTTCTTCGAGATCATCCAGCGCAAGGGCAACCAGGGCTTCGGCGAAGGCAACTTCAAGGCGCTGTTCGAATCGATCGAACTCGACCAGATCCGTCGCGGCGTCGTGCAGGACAAGGCCTGACGCATCCGGCGGACGGCTGCCCGGGGCAACCCGGCAGCCCGCACGATCCGGCGGCACAAAGAAAAAGGGCGGGAATCCTTGGATTCCCGCCCTTTTTGCATTCCGGCGCGGCCCGCAGGCCGCGCGACCGGATCAACGCGCGTTCGCCTTCGACGCGACGGCGCGCTCGGCCGACGGCTGCGCGACGGCGTCCTGGGCCGGCACGATCTGCTGCATCTGCGCGCCGGCTGCCGCCAGTGCGCTTGCGCCTCGCGCGTGCACCGGGCCCGTCATCGAGAAAAACGCGGCGGACACGATCAGGAAACTCTGGATATGACGTGTGTTCATTGCACCTCCTGTAAAACTGCCGGCGCCTCCCCGATTGCGTCGAAACAAGCCAACGCGACCGGGCACCTCCGGCAGGCCGACAAGATTAACGGCATTTGCCCGCAGATGAACCCGGCTTTACATGCTTTTACATGATGTAACGCATGGTTCCACCCTGTTTTTCTGATGCGCCGCCGCAATTCCCCCGCGTTCCAACCGATGGGCGGCGGGTTTGCCCCAGTGCTACCATCGCTTAAAACCGGCCAATATGCCGGCCACTGCCGACGCGTCCACAAGATGCCCGAAGCAGTCGAGTTTTGGTGATCCCAAACTGGGTGGAGGAGACTGTTAATGAATGCCCCGCTAGACGCAGGCCAACGCGCGTCCCTGGAAGCCGCGCTGAAGTCCGTCACGCTTGATGACAAATACACACTGGAACGCGGTCGCGCGTACATGAGCGGCATCCAGGCCCTCGTGCGCCTGCCGATGCTCCAGCAGGAACGCGACCGTGCCGCCGGTCTCAATACCGCCGGTTTCATCTCCGGCTATCGCGGTTCGCCGCTCGGCGGCCTCGATCTGTCGCTCTGGAAAGCCAAGCAGCACCTGGCAGCCCACCAGATCGTCTTCCAGCCCGGCCTCAACGAAGATCTCGCCGCCACCGCCGTGTGGGGCTCGCAGCAAGTCAACCTGTACCCCGGCGCGAAGCACGACGGCGTGTTCGGCATGTGGTACGGCAAGGGCCCGGGCGTCGACCGCACGGGCGACGTATTCAAGCACGCGAACTCGGCCGGCTCGTCGCAGCACGGCGGCGTGCTGGTGCTCGCCGGTGACGACCACGCGGCGAAATCGTCGACGCTCGCGCACCAGTCCGAACACATCTTCAAGGCCTGCGGGCTGCCGGTGCTGTTCCCGTCCAACGTGCAGGAATATCTCGATTTCGGCCTGCACGGCTGGGCAATGAGCCGCTACTCGGGCCTGTGGGTCGCGCTCAAGTGCGTGACGGACGTGGTCGAATCGTCGGCATCGGTCGACATCGACCCTCATCGCACAGAGATCGTGCTGCCGACCGACTTCATCCTGCCGGACGGCGGGCTGAACATCCGCTGGCCCGACCCGCCGCTCGTGCAGGAAGCACGGCTGCTCGACTACAAGTGGTACGCGGCGCTCGCCTATGTGCGCGCGAACAAGCTCGACCGCATCGAGATCGATTCGCCGCACGCGCGCTTCGGGATCATGACCGGCGGCAAGGCGTACCTCGACGTGCGCCAGGCGCTGACCGACCTCGGCCTCGACGATGAAACCTGCGCGCGGATCGGCATCCGGCTCTACAAGGTCGGCTGCGTGTGGCCGCTCGAAGCGCAGGGCGCGCAGGCGTTCGCGCGCGGCCTCGACGAAATCCTGGTGGTCGAGGAAAAGCGCCAGATCCTCGAATACGCGATCAAGGAAGAGCTGTACAACTGGCCCGACGGCCAGCGGCCGCGCGTGTTCGGCAAGTTCGACGAAAAGGACGGCGCCGGCGGCGAATGGTCGGTGCCGATGGGCAACTGGCTGCTGCCCGCGCACTACGAGCTGTCGCCCGCGATCATCGCGAAGGCGATCGCGACGCGCCTCGAGAAGTTCGAGCTGCCGTCCGACGTGCGCGCACGCATCGCCGCGCGGCTCGCCGTGATCACCGCGAAGGAAATGGCGCTCGCGAAGCCGCACGTGCAGACCGAGCGCAAGCCGTGGTTCTGCTCGGGCTGCCCGCACAACACGTCGACCAATGTGCCGGAAGGCTCGCGCGCGATCGCCGGCATCGGCTGCCACTACATGACCGTGTGGATGGACCGCAGCACGAGCACCTTCAGCCAGATGGGCGGCGAAGGCGTGCCGTGGATCGGCCAGGCGCCGTTCACGGACGAGAAGCACGTGTTCGCGAACCTCGGCGACGGCACCTATTTCCACTCGGGCCTGCTGGCGGTGCGCGCGGCGATCTCGTCGAAGGCGAACATCACCTACAAGATCCTCTACAACGACGCCGTCGCGATGACGGGCGGCCAGCCGGTCGACGGCGTGCTGACGGTGCCGCAGATCACGCACCAGCTCGCGTCGGAAGGCGCGAAGAAGATCGTGATCGTCACCGACGAGCCGGAAAAGTACGACAGCCAGAAGACGCTGCTCGCACCGGGCGTGACGATCCATCATCGCGACCAGCTCGACGACGTGCAGCGCGAGCTGCGCGAGATCGAAGGCACGACGATCCTGATCTACGACCAGACCTGCGCGACCGAGAAACGCCGCCGCCGCAAACGCGGCACGTATCCGGACCCGGCGAAGCGCGTCGTGATCAACGACGCGGTGTGCGAAGGCTGCGGCGACTGCTCGGTGCAGTCGAACTGCCTGTCGGTCGAGCCGCTGGAAACCGAATTCGGCACGAAGCGCCAGATCAACCAGTCGAGCTGCAACAAGGACTTCTCGTGCGTGAAGGGCTTCTGCCCGAGCTTCGTCACGGTCGAGGGCGGCCAGTTGAAGAAGCCGAAGGCCGTGTCGGTCGACGGTAACGCACTGCCGCCGATCCCTGAACCGACGCTGCCGGACATCGACCGCGCATACGGCGTGCTCGTCACGGGCGTTGGCGGCACGGGCGTCGTCACGATCGGCGCGCTGCTCGGGATGGCCGCGCACCTCGAGAACAAGGGCGTGACCGTGCTCGACGTCACTGGCCTCGCGCAGAAGGGCGGCGCCGTGATGAGCCACGTGCAGATCTCGCACGCGCCGACCGACATCCACGCAACCCGGATCGCGATGGGCGAAGCCGACCTCGTGATCGGCTGCGACGCGATCGTCACGGCCGGCGACGAATGCACGTCGCGGATGCGGCACGACACGACGCGCGTGGTCGTCAACAGCGCGCAGACGCCGACCGCCGAGTTCATCAAGAACCCGAACTGGGCGTTCCCGGGCCTGTCCGCCGAAAACGACATCCGTGCGGCGGCCGGCGAAGCCGTCGACTTCATCGACGCGAACCGCTTCGCGGTCGCGCTGCTCGGCGACGCGATCTACACGAACCCGTTCGTGCTCGGCTACGCGTGGCAGAAAGGCTGGCTGCCGCTCACGCTCGCGTCGCTCGTCCGCGCGATCGAGCTGAATGCGGTATCGGTCGAGAAGAACCGCGCGGCCTTCGACTGGGGCCGCCGCGCCGCGCACGACCTGGCGAGCGTGAAACAGGCCGCGGCCGGCGACGCGCGCCCCGCGCAAGGCGCCACGGTGATTGCGCTGCACACGAAGAAGGCGGTCGATGCCCTGATCGCGAAGCGTGTGGAATTCCTCACCGCGTACCAGAATGCCGCGTACGCATCGCGCTATGCGGCGTTCGTCGACAAGGTGCGCGCGGCAGAGCGTGCGCTGGCAGACGGCGACACGGTGCAGGAGCAGCTGACCGAAGCGGTCGCGCGCAACCTGTTCAAGCTGATGGCGTACAAGGACGAATACGAGGTCGCACGGCTGCAGTCCGATCCGGCGTTCCTCGCACGCCTGACCGCGCAGTTCGAAGGTGACTGGAAGCTGAAATTCCACCTCGCGCCGCCGCTGTTCGCAAAGACGGATGCACACGGCCATCTCGTGAAGAAGGCGTACGGCCCGTGGATGATGTCGGCGTTCCGGCTGCTCGCGAAGGCGAAGTTCCTGCGCGGCACGGGGCTCGACCCGTTCGGCCGTACCGAGGAGCGTCGCACCGAGCGCGCGCTGATCGGCGAGTACGAAGCGCTGATCGGCGAGGTGCTCGGAAAGCTGAACGCGGCCAACCGCCCGCTCGCCCTCGAGCTCGCGGCGCTGCCGGACGGCATTCGCGGCTATGGCCACGTGAAGGAGAACAACCTGCGCGCGGTACGCCAGAAGTGGAACACGCTGCTCGCGAAGTGGCGTGCGCCGGCCGGCGGCCAGTCGCACCAGCAGGTCGCGTAACGGCACGCGGCGGGCATTCGCGGTCCGGATGCCCGCCGGCGAGCGGCTACCGGCTCACGTCACAATAAAAAAACGCCACGGAACGCAGGTTCCGTGGCGTTTTTCATTGCGCCGCGCGTGAAGCGCGGCACACGCGGGCGTGGACTTACTTCGTGTTCACGTTCGCGGCGGCAACCGCCGTCATGTTGATGATCCGGCGCACGGTCGCGGCCGGCGTCAGGATGTGAGCCGGCTTCGCTGCGCCGAGCAGGAACGGGCCGACCGTCACGCCTTCGCCGCCGACCATCTTCAGCAGGTTGTACGCGATGTTTGCCGCTTCGACGTTCGGCATGATCAGCAGGTTCGCTTCGCCCGACAGCGTCGTGCCCGGGAAGGCCTGCTTGCGGATCATTTCCGACAGCGCCGCGTCGCCGTGCATTTCGCCGTCGACTTCCAGGTTCGGTGCGCGTTCGACGATCAGCTTGCGGGCCTCGCCCATCCGGCGCGACGACGACGACGGCGCGCTGCCGAAGTTCGAGTTCGACAGCAGTGCCGCCTTCGGCGCGATGCCGAAGCGCTCGATTTCGGCCGCGGCCTGGATCGTCATGTCGGCGAGCTGTTCGGCGCTCGGCAGCTCGTTCACGTACGTATCGCACACGAACAGGTTGCGGCCCGGCAGCATCAGCAGGTTCATCGCCGCGAAGTGCTCGGCGCCCTTCGCACGGCCCAGCACCTGCTCGATGAACTTCAGGTGGCTGTGGAACGTGTCGATCATCCCGCAGATCATCCCGTCCGCGTCGCCCAGGTGCACGAGCATCGCGCCGATCAGCGTGTTGAACTTGCGCATCGCGGCCTTCGCGACTTCCGGCGTCACGCCGTCACGCGCGCCGATCTCCTGATACGCCTGCCAGTAGCGGTGGTAGCGCGCATCGTCTTCCGGATCGACGATTTCGAAATCGGTGCCGGCCTTCAGCTTCGAGCCGATCTTCGCGAGGCGCATGTCGATGACCGACGGACGGCCGACGAGGATCGGCTTCGCGATCTTTTCCTGCAGCACGAACTGCGCGGCACGCAGCACGCGCTCGTCTTCACCCTCGGCGAACACGATGCGGGCCTGCTTCTGCTTCGCGGTCGCGAACACCGGGCGCATCACCATGCCGGTGCGGTAGACGGTCGCGCCGAGCTGCTCGCGATACGCGTCCATGTCCTGGATCGGACGGGTGGCGACGCCCGAATCCATTGCGGCTTGCGCGACGGCCGGCGCAATCTTGATGATCAGGCGCGGGTCGAACGGCTTCGGAATCAGGTAGTCCGGCCCGAATTCGAGCGAGTGGCCTTCATACGCCTTCGCGACTTCTTCGCTCTGGTCGGTTTCCTGCGCCAGCTCGGCGATCGCGCGCACGCATGCGAGCTTCATTTCTTCCGTGATCGTCGTCGCGCCGACGTCGAGCGCACCGCGGAAGATGAACGGGAAGCACAGCACGTTGTTGACCTGGTTCGGGTAGTCCGAACGGCCGGTCGCGACGATCGCGTCCGGGCGCACGGCCTTCGCGTCTTCCGGGCGGATTTCCGGTTCCGGGTTCGCGAGCGCCAGGATCAGCGGGCGGTCGCCCATCGTCTTGACCATGTCCTGCTTCAGCACGCCCGCGCTCGAGCAGCCGAGGAACACGTCCGCGCCGACGATCGCGTCGGCGAGCGTGCGTGCATCGGTGGTCGCCGCGTAGCGCTGCTTCGACGGGTCGAGGTTGCCGCGCCCTTCGTAGATCACGCCCTTCGAATCGGCGACGAGGATGTTCGACTTGGTCAGGCCGAGGTTCACCAGCAGGTCCAGACACGCGATCGCCGCAGCGCCCGCGCCCGAACACACGAGCTTCACTTCGGACAGCTTCTTGCCGACGACCTTCAGGCCGTTCAGGATCGCAGCCGACGCGATGATCGCGGTGCCGTGCTGGTCATCGTGGAAGACGGGGATCTTCATGCGCTCGCGCAGCTTCTGCTCGATGTAGAAGCACTCCGGCGCCTTGATGTCCTCGAGGTTGATGCCGCCGAGCGTCGGCTCGAGCATCGCGATCGCCTCGACGAGCTTGTCGGGGTCGGACTCCGACAGTTCGATGTCGAACACGTCGATGCCCGCGAATTTCTTGAAGAGGCAGCCCTTGCCTTCCATCACCGGCTTCGCGGCGAGCGGGCCGATGTTGCCGAGGCCGAGCACGGCGGTGCCGTTCGTGATGACGCCGACGAGGTTGCCGCGCGACGTGTACTTCTGCGCGTCGAGCGGATCGGCGTGGATCGCTTCGCACGCAGCGGCGACGCCCGGCGAATACGCGAGCGACAGATCCAGCTGGTTCGACAGCGGCTTGGTCGGGGTGACCGAAATCTTGCCGGGTTTCGGGTTCAGGTGATAAGCCAGTGCGGCCTGCTTCAGTTGTTCGTCCATGATTGACCTGCGAGAGACATGCGAAATATTGACGGTTCAGTACGCTGCACCTTCGGCCGCGTCTGCTTGAATCGAGAGGGTGATCGACTGCGAGACGGCACGCGACGCGCCGGGTCGGCACGCCATCGAACCTTGGCGGGTGGCAAGAGGAAAGTACAAAGTACTGAACGATTTCTAAGGGTCGCCTAGTGTACACCCCCTAAATGACGCATGTTGGTGCAGCGCCGCATCCTCCGCATCAGCGCGCGAGAGGTCAGGCCCCAGTTGTTTCGCCGGTGGTGAGCCGCGGGGTGAACCCGCGCGAATTCCGCCGAAAACCGGCCTGAATCGGGTAAAATAGCGGGCTACGCGCGCAGCGATGCGATTGGCCCTCCGATCGCGCCCCGGCCCCCTGGGCAGGTTCCCCTTGCTGCGCCACCGGGCCCGCGCCCGCTCTTCGCTCATCACCCAAGGAATGCCCATGACAGGCTACGATCGTCAGTCGATCTCGGATACGACCGCCAAAATCCTGCTCGAAGTACAGGCAGTGCACTTCAATGCAGAAAAACCGTTCATCTTCACGTCCGGCTGGGCAAGCCCCGTCTATATCGACTGCCGCAAGCTGATTTCGTATCCGCGTGTGCGCCGCGCGCTGATGGAAATGGCGGAAACGACGATCATGCGCGACGTCGGCTTCGAGCAGATCGACTCGGTGGCCGGCGGCGAAACGGCCGGTATCCCGTTCGCGGCATGGCTGGCCGACCGGATGATGGTGCCGATGCAGTACGTGCGCAAGAAGCCGAAGGGTTTCGGCCGCAACGCGCAGATCGAAGGCCATCTGGAAGAAGGCTCGCGCGTGCTGCTCGTGGAAGACCTGACGACCGACAGCCGCAGCAAGATCAACTTCGTCAACGCGCTGCGTACCGCGGGCGCGACGGTGAACCACTGCTTCGTGCTGTTCCACTACAACATCTTCAAGGAAAGCGTGTCGGTCCTGAAGGACATCGACGTCGACCTGCACGCGCTCGCCACGTGGTGGGACGTGCTGCGCGTCGCGAAGGCGTCGGGCTACTTCGAGACGAAGACGCTCGACGAAGTCGAGAAATTCCTGCACGCACCGGCCGAGTGGTCGGCTGCGCACGGCGGCGCGACGGCCCCGAAGGAATGACGCCGCGCCGGCCCGCAGGCCGGCGTCCTGGCTGAACAAGCCGCCCGCTTCACCGCGGGCGGCTTTTTTTTTCGTCCGTCGATTCGCGCAGGAAGCGATCGCGACCACGGGTCGCTGCGTGCATCGCTCATCGAACCCTAATGCTAGACTTGATCCATCGCTGCCATCAGCTGCGCGGGCAACGCACAACGCCAACAACGCCGGAAGCATCGGTCCGGCCTACGTGACGGGAGAAGCGCCATATGCGTGTGGATCGCCGGATCACTCCGCCTGCGCCAGCGGGTCGCCCGTCGCCGTTCCTCGCCGCCCTCCTTTACGCCGCCGCCCTCACTGCCCTGCCCGCGCATGCGGAAGGCGCGTTCACCGTGACGAGCGACGACCTGACGCCGGGCGGGCACGTCCGCGCCGCGAACGTGTTCGACCGCGGCGACTGCAAGGGCGGCAATCACTCGCCGCAGCTCGCCTGGCACAACCCGCCGCCCGGCACACGCGGCTACGCGGTCACGATCTTCGATCCCGACGCGCCGGGGCACGGCTGGTGGCACTGGGCAGTGGCGGGCATTCCGGCGACGGTCACGAGCCTGCCCGCCGACGCGAGCGCGTCCGGCTTCCTGCGGCGCATCGGCGCGAGCGAGGCGCGCAACGACTTCGGGATCGACGGCTACGGCGGCCCGTGCCCGCCGCCCGGCAAGCCACACCGCTACGTGATCACCGTCTACGCGCTCAAGGGCGACGACCTGCGCGTCGCGCAGGGCCGCCCCGCGCCGATGTTCGAGCACGAGATCGGCACGCTGGCGATCGGCACCGCGCAACTCACGGTCAACTACGGGCAGTAGCGAGCGTCGGGCATTGCGCGCGGCCGCGCCGCCGCACTGCGATTGCCTGCTGCCGCGAAATTCCGTCCGCCGCACCCGCGCGTTTTCCCGTCATTTCGGCTTGCTAGACTCGTCGTCACCGGTCGCGGCGCCACGCCGCGCATCCGTCGCGCCGCCCGCCGGCGACGCGTGACACGGCGCACCTGCGGTCCGCCGTCCCCGTTCCTTTCCGGAGAACGCCTCATGTCGAACATCGTCATCGTCTATCACAGCGGCTACGGTCACACGCAGAAACTGGCCGAGGCCGTTCACACGGGCGCGCAGGACGCCGGCGCGACCGTGCGCCTGCTCGCCGTCGGCGACGTCGACGACGCGGGCTGGGCCGCGCTCGACGCAGCCGACGCGATCGTGTTCGGCGCGCCGACCTACATGGGCGGCCCGTCGGCGCAGTTCAAGCAGTTTGCCGATGCGACGTCGAAAGCGTGGTTCACGCAGAAATGGAAGGACAAGATCGCCGCGGGCTTCACGAACTCCGCGACGATGAACGGCGACAAGTTCTCGACGATTCAATATTTCGTCACGCTGGCGATGCAGCATGGGATGGTGTGGGTCGGCACGAGCCTGATGCCGGCCAACTCGAAGGCGGCCACGCGCAACGACATCAACTACCTGGGCGGCTCGACGGGCCTGCTCGCGCAGTCGCCGGCGGACGCGACGCCCGACGAAGGCCCGCTGCCGGGCGACCTCGAAACCGGGAAGGCGTTCGGCCGGCGGGTCGCCGAAGCGACGGCCCGCTGGGTCGCCGGCCGCAGCTGAGCACACCCCGCGCCCGCGCCGCCGGGCGCCAAAGGGACACAAGACGGCCCGCCGGCCGTCTTTTTTTCGCCCCGCGCGGTGCAGGCCCGCCGGATGACGTCTTAAAATGGCGGTTTCAGGGCGCGGGCCCCCGTTTCATTCAGTGAGAGCGAAATGAGCACCAAAGTTTTTGTCGACGGCCAGGAAGGCACGACCGGCCTCAAGATCTTCGAATACCTGTCGGCACGCAGCGACATCGAGATCCTGCGCATCGATGAAGCGAAGCGCAAGGACGTCGAAGAGCGCCGCCGCCTGATCAACGCGTCGGACGTCACGTTCCTGTGCCTGCCGGACGTCGCATCGCGCGAATCGGCCTCGCTCGTCGAGAACCCGAACACGACGCTGATCGACGCGAGCACCGCGTTCCGCACCAGCGCCGACTGGGCGTACGGCCTGCCGGAACTGACCCGCACGCAGCGCGAGAAGATTCGCACGTCGAAGCGCATCGCCGTGCCGGGCTGCCACGCGTCGGCCTTCGTGCTCGCGATGCGTCCGCTCGTCGATGCCGGCATCGTCGCACCGACGTTCGCCGCGCACAGCTACTCGATCACCGGCTACAGCGGCGGCGGCAAGTCGATGATCGCCGACTACGAAAGCGCGGCGCCGGGCGGCAAGCTCGCGAGCCCGCGCCCGTACGCGCTCGGCCTCGCGCACAAGCACCTGCCGGAAATGGCCGCGCACACGGGCCTCGCGAACCCGCCGATCTTCACGCCGATCGTCGGCCCGTTCCTGAAAGGTCTCGCGGTGACGACCTACTTCACGCCCGAGCAGCTCGCGAAGCGTGCGACGCCGCAGGACGTGCAGCGCGTGTTCGCCGAGTACTACGCGGACGAAGCATTCGTGCGCGTCGCGCCGTTCGATGCGGACGCGAACCTCGACGGCGGCTTCTTCGATGTGCAGGCGAACAACGACACGAACCGGGTCGACCTGTTCGTGTTCGGCAACGAAGAGCGCTTCGTCACGGTCGCGCGCCTCGACAACCTCGGCAAGGGCGCGTCGGGCGCCGCGATCCAGTGCATGAACCTGAACATCGGCGCGGCCGAGGACGCCGGTCTCAAACGCTGATTCAGCACCGCATGCCATGCAAAGCCGGCCACTGGCCGGCTTTTTATTTACCCGTATCGGGCAATATATAAAAAATCCCGGATCGCGCATTTACAATTATTTACAAGCTTTCCATTGCGCGATTACCAGTGAATTAATTTCGCCCCGTCTTTATCCAGTCAATCCCGAATAGGGATATACCGGATACCGCCGCTTTAAACGCTGCCGTTATACGCAGGAAGGCTCTCCGCCGGCCTGCCCGGCGTCGCACATCCCCCACTCCGGCAGCTTCCGGCGGCCCGTCTCACGTTTAAATTCTTACCGAATGCCGCGTCAGACAAGGGCTCAAAACACGATACCCGTTTCAATCGCCTTTTTTAGACGGGTTCATCAATTGACAGCAAAAATCAAGGCGGCGACATTAGCTCGCACAATTAAACGATTGGAGACAGCGGCATGTCGCACACCTTATCGAAGGGGGTGGCAACGGCCTTTGCCATTGCCCCTTTCCTGGTTGCATGTGGAGGGGGAGATTCCGGCGGCGCGGTCGCGCCGATCAACGCGCCCCAATGTTCCGGTTCCAGCTGCGGCACGCAAGGGCCGCCGCCGTCGCAGCCTATCAACGGCTCGCTGTGCCCGGCCGACGCCGACATCGTGAAGAGCACGTATCTCGGCGGCGCCGGTAGCGGCGAGATCGTCAGCGTCAACATCGACGCCGTGGCGATGACCTACACGCTCAAGTGGCTCGAATCGCCGATTCCGCTCGCGACCGGCACGGTCACGCCGAGCCGCGCCGGCACGACGATCACCGGCGCGGTCATGCACCCGCCGGCCGGCGTGCTGCCGACCGCCGAGCAGACGCGCTGCGCGTTCATCCTCACGCCGGGCACGGGCAAGGCGCCGAGCGGCGCCACCTACTCGACGGCCGCCGACTTCAACCAGGCGAACCCGCCGATGCTGCTGGTCGGCATGGGCGTCGCGGGCGGCGGCATTCCGGGTGCGACGGTCCAGTACGACGGGCTGACGATCGCGCTCGGCCCGGTCGTGCTCTACCAGAACGTCGGCCAGGTGCCGAAGCGCCACTTCGACTTCTATCCGTTCCTTGGCTTCGCGAACACGACGACCGACATCACGAAGCTGCCGGGCACGTACAACGCGCTGATCTACCACCTCGTGCCGTCGGGCAACTACGCGACGAAGGGCACGAACTCGAGCGAGACGTTCGACGGGAACGGCGCCTGCACGTCGACGAGTTCGGGCGGCTGCCAGACGACCGGCAACCCGTGGACCGCGAACACCGCGAACGGCGGCTACTTCGACAGCACGAAGGCGCCGCAGACGCTACCGCAAACGCAGTTGCCGCTCATCGGCGCGACCGGCAAGTCGGCGACTGCGCACATGGTGATCGGCCAGCTCAACGGCGCGACGGTGCCGGTGATCGTGCGTACGGGCAACGTGAACCTCGGCACGGCGCCGCTGCATACCGATGCGCAGGTCGACGACGAATCGGGCATCGCGGTGCTCGGCGCGGCGACGGCGATCACGTCGGGCACGATCGACGGCGGCTACGCGGGTGCGGACTCGAACTTCAAGTACACGGCAGCCCTGATCCGCGGCGGCAACGCGTCGTTCATCAACCCGAGCACGCAGGTCGAGGAAGACGGCTTCACGCTCGACTACGGGCAGACGACACCGGGCCTGCTGAACGCGACGACGACGCCGCCGAGCGGCGCGAACTACCCGTCCGCATCGGGCGTGGTGATCGCGACGGGCGGGCTGTACGCGGCGCTGATCCAGGGCACGGTGAACGGCGGCGTCACGTCGACGTCGGCGAACTCGACCACGTCGTCGACACCGTACTTCGGCGTGGGCGCGCAGATCAGCAAGTAGAGCGAACGAGGACGCGACGGCGGGCTGGCCGCCGTCGCGGAACGCACGAGCGCGCGGCACGGCGCAGGCAGGACGAGCACAACCAACAGAAGCGGCCGACAGGGAGCTGGCCGCCGCACAAGACAAATCTGGAGGAGCAACATGAAGCGCAACCTCATTCTGGCGGCGGCCCTTGCCGCCCCCCTTCTTTCTGCCTGCGGTGGCGGCGACAGCAATCCGCCCCCGCTCGTCGAAGACCGGCTCTGTCCTGCCACGCTCGACTACAGCACCGTGTTTACGGGTGGCGCGGGCAGCGGCGAACTCGCGAAGGTCCAGCTCGACACGACCAAGATGACCTGGCAGGTCACCTATGTCGAATCACCGGTGCCGCAAACGACCGGCACCGTCGTGCCGACCCGTGCGGGCACCGTCGACAGCGGCACGCTCACGCAGGAAACGCTGCTGCCGACCAACAAGCTGAACCAGTGCGCGTTCCGCCTGAACGGCGCGAGCCTCGATCCGTCGCGCCCGGCGCGCATCTTCGTCGGCATGGGCGTCGCGGGCGGCACGATTCCCGGCAAGGAAATCCAGTTCAACGGCGTGCTCGGCCAGGCCGCGGTGCCCGACACGAAATTCCCGTACTACCCGTTCATCGGCTTCTCGTCGATCGAGACCGACATCACGAAGGTGGCGGGCACATACAGTCACACGGGCTTCGGCGAGGTGCCGTCGCAGAAATTCGCGCCGGCATCGATCGACGCGAAGGTGACGATCAACGCCGACGGCAGCTGGACCAAGTGCGACACGACCGGCCAGTTCGCCGGCGGCGCGTGCACGCAGCAAGGCACGAACTTCGTGCAGTCGGCGGACGGCAGCGGCGCGTTCCAGTCGAACAACTACGCGAGCCAGCTGAAACCGACGCTGTCGGCGACACCGCAGGGCAAGGGCTTCATGATCGTCGGCAAGCTGCGCAACCAGCTCGTGCCGATCCTCGTGCGCACGGGCGTCGCGAACCCGAACCCGACGCCGGACAGCAACGGCGTGCCGGGCCTCACCGCCGACGACGAATCGAGCATCTCGATCCTCGCGCCGCAGACGACGATCGCGGTCGGCTCGCAGAACGGCGAGTACATCGGCGTCGACAGCCAGTTCGACTACCGCACCACCGCGCTGACCGACAAGCAGGCCACGCTGCTCGATCCGTTCAACGCGTCGCAGGCGTCGCTCGCGACCGCACTCGATCTCGACTACACGCAGACGGTGCCGGGCACGGTCACGACGATCCATACGGGTGCCAGCAGCGCGACGCCGACCGGCAAGTTCATCTTCACGGGTGGCGTGTTCGGGTTCCTCGACAATGCCGGATCGACGCCGTATTTCACGATCGGCGCGTTCGTCCAGTAAGCGGAGGGGGAAGCCGTGATGAAGAAAACCCTTCTCTGCGCGGCGGCCGGCGCCGCCGTGCTGGCGCCGCTCGCGGCGCACGCGCAGAGCGCCGGCAGCAACGTCGTCACGCTGGGCTGGTTCCACGTGATGCCGCAGCAGAGCAGCACGCCGATGACGACCAACGTCGCGCCGACGCCGATCAACACGCCGCTGCGGCTGCCGCCGTCGTTCACGTCGCCGGGCACCGGGCTGCGCACGAGCGGCGCCGACACGGTCGGCCTGACGGTCAGCCACTTCCTCACCGACCACATCGCGGTGACGTCGGTGGCCGGCGTGCCGCCGGTGTTCAAGGTGTCGGGCCAGGGCACGATCAAGCCGCCCGGCCCCGCCGGCGCGCTCGGCACGCAGAACATCGGGCTGGCGTCGGTCAACCCGATCGTGAAGAGCGTGCGGCAGTGGAGCCCGGCGATGCTGCTGCAGTACTACTTCGGCGCGGCGACCGCGAAGTTCCGGCCGTTCCTCGGCCTCGGCGTGTCGTACAACTGGTTCAGCGATCTGCAGCTCAACACGAACTTCATCAAGCAGACGCAGGACAACCTCGGCGCGATTCTCGCGGCGGGCGCGGGCAAGCCGGGTACGACATCGGTGGAAGCGAAGGCGTCGTCGTCATGGCAGCCGGTGTTCAACGCGGGCCTGCAGTACAACATGACCGAGCACTTCGGGCTGATCGCGTCGGTGACGTACATTCCGCTGAAGACGACGTCGACGGTGACGATCAAGGCGGCCGACGGCACGGTGCTCTCGGAGTCGAAATCGGACCTGAAGGCGGACCCGATCATCAGCTACGTCGGGATGACGTACAAGTTCTGAGCGCCGCGACGGACGACGAATGGAAGGCCGCGACAAAATCGCAGGCAAAAAAAAGCCCGCCTAAGAGGCGGGCTGAATCCATATCAGAGGAGACATGGAGGAGACAGGTGCAACTATAGCGAATCGGTTTCCGCATTGCAACATTTCCGTAGAGAAAATAAGGATTTTCCCTCGAATGCCGCCTCTAGACGGCGTTCATTGCATCTGACCCCGCCCTGTTTACCTGGTCGAGTACCTCGCCCAGCGCATCGCGCAGCAGCGCGACAGGCCGCACCAGACGGCCCGGCAGCGCGCCGTGGACGATCCACACGTTGATCCGCGTCTCCAGCCCCACCGTTTCCACCACCCTCAGCGCATCGCGATGCGCGCTGCGCGCCAGCGCGTTCGGCGCGGCAATGCCGATGCCCGCGCCGCGCGCGACGAGCGACAGCTGCAGCTCGGAGCCGAACGCCTCGACCGCGACATCGAACGGCAGCCCGGCCGCGCCGAGCGAGCGGCTCAGCGCCGAACGCATCCCGCAGCCGTCCTGGCTCAGCACCCACGGATAACCCGACAGCGTATCGATCGACAGCGGACCGTCCGGCAGCGGATAGTCGCGCGCGGCGACGAGCACCGTCGGCTGCGTGCCGAGCAGCGTCGACGTGAACGCATCGGGCAGCGCCGCGCTGGCCGGCACCATCACGGCCGCGACGTCGAGCGCGCCGCGCTCGACGCCCTGCATCAGCGCCGGCGACCAGCCGGCCGTCACCCGCAGCGTGAGGCGCGGAAACGCGTCGCGCAGCCGGTCGATCGGCTGCTCCAGCGCCAGCTCGGACAGGAACGGCGGCACGCCGATGCGCAGCTCGCCCGATGGCTCGCTGTCCGGCGCACCCGCCGCCATCAGTTCGTCGACCGCGCCCAGCACGTTGCGCGCGAGCGCGTAGACGTCGCGTCCGGCGGCGGTCGGCTTCAGCGGCTTGCTTTGCCGGTCGAGCAGCGGCATGCCGAGCAGCGTTTCGAGGTTCTGCACGCGCCGCGTCAGGCCCGGCTGCGTCAGGTGGAGCTTCGCGGCCGCGGCGACCATCGACCCGCTGTCGACCACCGCGACGAATGCCTGGAGATCACGCGTATTCAAAACAAACTCGCATAATCATGTTAGAGATATTTCAATTGTCGCATAAACATCGGACACCTACGATGGGTACTCCTTCGACCCACTCGCCAGGTTTCCGATGAACTGCCCCGCCAACCCTTGCCCCGCCGCCGTTCGCACGTCCGCCAGCGCGCCGCCCGCGCTGAGCGCCGGCATGACGCTGTTCTTCGCCGCGACGGTCGGCGTGATCGTGATGGACCTGTTCGCCGCGCAACCGCTGACGGGCCCGATCAGCGCCGACCTGCACCTGCCGCCCGGCCTGACCGGCCTCGTCGCGATGCTGCCGCAGCTCGGCTACGCGGCCGGGCTCGTGCTGCTCGTCCCGCTGGTCGACCTGCTCGAGAACCGCCGCCTGATCGTCGTGACGCTGGCCGCCTGCGCGGCCGCGCTCGCGCTGCCAGCGTTCACGCGGTCGGGCACCGTGTTCCTGTTGGCGACGCTCGTGGCCGGCGCCGCGTCGAGCGTGATCCAGATGCTCGTGCCGATGGCCGCGTCGATGGCACCCGAGGCGCAGCGCGGCCGCGCGGTCGGCAACGTGATGAGCGGACTGATGCTCGGCATCCTGCTGTCGCGGCCGCTCGCGAGCCTGATTGCGGGCTCGGCCGGCTGGCGCGGGTTCTACGTGCTGGCCGCGCTCGCGAACGCCGCGATCGCCGTCGTGCTCGCGCTGCGCCTGCCGTCGCGCACGCCGTCGATCACGGCCGGCTATCGCGCGCTGCTCGCATAG